>NZ_JAMZEE010000060.1:0-17087 GCF_024704895.1 Bacteroides muris (ex Fokt et al. 2023)
CGTGGAGATAAACAGGTTTGCCACGAAGAGGAAAGTCCTGAATCACTTTCTCATCAGTAAAACCATGGGAAATCACGGTTCCACTCTTGTAATCGGAACGTTCCAGGTAGTGTTTTTCATCAAGCCAGACTTCGATTTTCACAGAGTCGTCATGCCAGCCGGAGATCTCAAAACACTCCATTAAAACTTCGGGAAAGATGAATCGTAGTAACTTATGTAGGGGCGATTGGAAGGCATTGGGCAGATAATTTTAATATGAACGCAAAGATAGTACACTTTCGAGTATTAACATAACATTCCTATCGACAAATTCTCCAAATCGCTTATCATTTCCAACATCGAGGTGTTGCTCAACTATTGCATGCGTTTCTACGAGAGGCAGTTCATCACGCGCGAGGACATGAATCACGATGCGTTGGCTCGTTTCGAGCGGCTTCTGGACGATTATCTCTATTTGGGGACGGCAGCGAAGGAAGGCATCCCGACTGTAAAGTATTTCGCAGACAAGATTTGTCTTTCGCCCAATTATTTCGGGGATTTGGTGAAACAGGAAACGGGCAAGACGGCGCAGGAGTACATACAATTGAGGATGATTACCGTAGCCAAAGAGCGGATGCTCGATTCGGCAAGTACAATCAAACAGATTGCTGAATCGCTGGGCTTTCAGCACCCGCAGCATTTCGTCCGCTTCTTCAAACGACAGGGGGGCTGCACGCCGAAAGAATTTAGGAACAGGATGACGGTTTCTTAAATAATCTGATATACAAAAAAATGATTTGATTCACATTTTCATTCTCTTCATCTTTAAAACTGAACCCCAAATGTCCGATGATGAGATAGCCGGCAATTCCTTGCTCGACTTCACAAGGTTGATGGTACACTTCTCCAATTTGTAGAGCAACGCTATCCCTTATCCACTTTATGCACCCTGAACTTCTGTCCGAAGAAGTGGCCTTGAGAAAGACGGTTGTTGTCTGCACGTTCGATTGCTCGTACATAGTGAGGTCTGTTCCATTCCACATCATCTAAACGCACCATCACGCAGTGTGTCTTCGGATTCAATGTGGGATTTTTCTCGCCTCGTGAGCAAAAAACATCGGAAATGAAGAATGAACAACAAACGGTGACCACTTCAATCAGCGGCAAGTACTACTCTCCCCGAAGATGGCGTACGGGGCACATAGCATCACGACATGCAGGGCAACAATAGAGCGTTTCAGCGCGAAGTGCAAGATTTACCGGGAGGCTTTTGAGCGTGCCCATAAGAGTGGAGTAGAAACATTGTTCAAGCGGGTGGCTCTGTACGCGATGACTATATGATTGAAACTTGTACTAATAAGGTGTATAAAAAATATACCCGCCCCCACGGCTGCATAGCTGTAGAGGCGGATTCCTTTTTTAGTAAGTCTTATCTTGTATGTTATTCTTGGTTTTTGATGTTCTCGTCTACCATTTTTATCTTTTCTTTCACAAGTTCGATGTCTGCTTTCAGCTTTTCCACCTTGCGGTTAATTTCTGTCAGCAAACTGTTTCCCTTCTTGGAAGAAGTGGTCAAAAAGCCGAGATTGTTTTCATATGTCTGAAGATCGTTCTTCATATTGTCGAAGGCGCGTACCAATTTCTCGCGTTCCCGGTAAAGGGCTTGTGGACTACCTTCCTGAATGGAGCTGATAGTCGACTTGAAGTTACTTAGCTTCTTGTTGGAGGCGCTGATGTTGAAGCGTTCAAACAATTTGTCTACTTGGCTGTGATATTGCTTATAGATTCGGTCTTTCTCTTTGAAAGGTACATGCCCTATGCCGTTCCACTCTTTCATGAGGTTGCGTACCAGTTGGATAGTTTCCTCTGTATCCATTTGGTCATCGATAGCGTTCAGTTTTTCGATGATGGCTTTTTTCTTTTCCAGATTTTCCTGCTCTACGCTGCGCTGTGAAGAAGTGGCTTTGTTCTTTTGTTCGAAGAAGTAATCACAAGCGGAGATGAAACGTTTCCATACGGCATCCGAATATTTTTTGGCTACCGGACCGATGGTTTTCCATTCTTTCTGGAGTTTGGTCAGTTCATCGGCGGTTGTTTTCCAATCGGTACTGTCCTTAAGAGCTTCTGCTTTTTCGCACAAGGCACGCTTCTTTTCCAGGTTTTCGTTCATACCTTCCTTCAGGGTCTTGAAGAACTCTCCCTTTTTACGGAAGAACTCGTCGCACGCTTTGCGGAAACGTTCGAAAATCTTCACATTCATTTTTTGTGGAGCGAAACCGATGGTTTTCCATTTGTTTTGCAGTGCGATGACTTCTTGCGTCTTGCTCTCCCAAGAAGCAAAGTTTGTCAGTTCTTTGTAGTCGATGGTTTCTATGATTTCGCAAATTACGGTCTTTTGGTCAAGATTGTGTTGTTCCACTTCCTTCAACGCTTCGAAATGTTGTTGGTGACGTCGGTTTACGGCCGTAGAGGCAACTTTGAAACGTGCCCAGATTTCGTCGCGTAGTTCCTTGGCTACCGGCCCCGTATCACGGAATTCCTGATGCAGCTTCTGTAACTGATGGAAAGCTGAAACTACATCAGCTTCATCTGCCAACTTTTCGGCAGCTTCACAAAGATGTGTCTTGATTTCCAAATTCTTCTTGAAATCGTATTCGCGAAATTCATTGTTCAGTTTCAGAAGGTCATAGAATTTCTCAACATACAATTGATAGTTTTTCCAAAGCTCGTTGACCTTGGCTTGCGGAACGAGTTTAACTTCGTTCCATTGCTGTTGTAGTTTCTTGAACTCCGTATAGCTTTTGTTGGCGTCATCCGGAGATTCAACCAGTTCCTTCAGCTCTTCGATGATGGAAAGCTTTATCTGCAGGTTCATTTCCTTCTGCTTCTCCAGTTCGGCTGTGAGCGCATTTCTTTTTTCTTTGATGACGGACATGATATTCTTGAACTCTTCCTCTACACTGTCTGTTTGTGGAACAAAGTTCTCCGCGGCGCCTCCGTTTTCAATAAACAGTTTTTTGGCCGCTTCCTGTTCAGCATTGTGCAGCTTGTAGAAAGATTGCTTCAAACTGTCTATTTCAGGTTTTGCCACGTTCTCCACGTCGGCAACCACCTCTTTGAGTTTGGTAAGTATTTCCTCTTTCGTAAGCTTCTGAACTGGCTCTATCGGCTTTTCCGAAACGATTTCTTCAGCGGGAGTTTCTGTTGTTGCCGGTTCAGAAACCTCTGCTGCCTTCTTTTCTTCTTCTAATTCCACCGGCTTTTCGGGGAGATTAGTGTCATGAGTGTCCGTCATTGTATTTACTTTTTTAGAAACGGGTTCCTCCCGTTTGGGTTATATTAAGTTACAAATTAATGAAATAAAATGATTACTTCATACAATTAGCCTTGATTTTTTTCTATTTTTTGTTTTTATGACAGTAAGACAGTGATGCCCATGTACAGCATCATACCTATAATGTCATTGGTGATGGAGATAAACGGACCGGTGGCAATGGCCGGGTCAACCTTCAACTTCTCTAAAGTCATGGGAACCAGCGTTCCGAAAATGGAAGCGAACATGACGACTGCAAAAAGGCTGATGGAGACGGAATAAGTAACCGTGGCCGTAGCTCCGAACCGGATAAAATTATAGATGTATACCAGCAGAGAGATGATGGTTGCATTGATGACCGCTACTACCGCTTCCTTGGCTACCTGTTTGAAGATGTCTTTGGCATCCAGTGAACTGTTGGCAAGACCTTGCACGATGATGGCCGATGACTGGGTTCCTACGTTTCCACCCGTACCGCCAATCAACGGAATATAAAGGGCCATTTCCGGATGGGCGGCGAAAGTCGTGTCGAAGTTACCCAATATCATGGAGTTGCCTATACCGCCCAGCATGCCGATGAGCAGCCATGGAAGGCGGGCAGAAGTCTGGCGCATGACATTGTCGTCCGTTTCTACATCTTGAGATAAACCGGATGCCAGCTGGTAGTCACGTTCCGACTGTTCGCGGACTTCGTCCATGACGTCGTCTACGGTAATCTGGCCTACCAGACGTCCGATACTGTCTATAACAGGAGCTGCCACCAAGTCATACTTTTCGATGATTTGTACCACTTCGTCAATGGGGGTGTCTACATGGACGGAGATAGGATCTTTCCGCATCACATGCTTTACCTTAGAGACAGAAGGGGAAGTTATCATTTTCTTTAATGGGAATACCCCTTGCAGACGGTCTTCGTCGTCGATGACGTATACATAGTAAATTTCATCTAACTTTTCAGCTTGCAGGCGCATTTCCTTCAGACACTCCGGCATACTCCAGTTTTCATTGACAGTTACCATTTCCGTACCCATCAAACCACCGGCAGTGTCTTCATCATATTTCAGCAGGTCAACGATGTCACCCGCCTGTTCTATATCTTCGATGTGCGAAAGTACTTCCTCCTGCTTGTCCTCATCGAGTTCGCGCATCAGGTCTACAGCATCGTCCGTGTCCATATAATCCACGAAACGCTTGGCAATGGTTTCCGAAGGAAGAAGTTCCAGGAATTCTTTCCGGACATCTTCGTCCATTTCAACCAGTACGTCCGCTGCCGTTTCGTTGTCAAGGAGGCGGTAAACGAAGCGGGCTTCCTCCAAGCCGAGGTCATTGCACAGTTCTGCAATATCTGCCGGGTGTAGGTCGGTCAAAAGTGTTTTGACATTTTCCGCGTCTTTCTGTTCTATCAGGCTTTTGACTTTTTCTATGTATTCTTCGTCTATTTCCATGATTGTTCGTGTTTAATCACTAACTATTAATCATTAATCGTTTTCAATGCCTGCTCCACCTGGTTGGTTAGCTGAATAAATTCCTTTACGGACAGTTGTTCCGGGCGTTTATTAAATAATACGTCCTCCGTCAGTGGACAGTCTTTACCGAGTATCGGTTTTATAGAGTTTCGCAAAGTCTTGCGTCGTTGGTTGAACGTGGTTTTCACTACTTGCTTGAACAATTTTTCATCGCACCCTAAATCATGCGTTTCATTGCGCATCATGCGGATGACGGCACTTTTAACTTTTGGGGGCGGATTGAAGACATGTTCGTGTACTGTAAACAAGTATTCTACTTTGTACCATGCTTGTATCAGTACGCTTAGGATTCCGTATGTCTTGCTGCCCGGTCCGGCTGCTATACGTTCGGCTACTTCCTTTTGTATCATACCCGTACAGCAGGGAATGAGGTCCTTATATTCCAGCATTTTGAAGAATATCTGGCTGGAGATATTATATGGATAGTTTCCTGTCAGCACAAAGGGATGTCCGCCAAACAACTGTTGCAGGTTCATTTTGAGGAAATCGTCCTCGATGATGTTGTCTTCCAGTTGCGGATAGGCTTCCCGCAGGTAGGCCACTGACTCGTAGTCCAGTTCTACTACTTTGACGTTGCGTTCTTTGGGCAGAAGGAACTGGGTCAGTACCCCCATTCCCGGACCAACTTCGAGGATGGGGATTCCGGGACAGGTATCTACTGTGTCGGCAATGTCCTGCGCCACTTTCAGGTCTTTCAGGAAATGCTGGCCGAGAAACTTTTTAGGTTTAACTAATTTCATTTATCAACTAAATCATTACTTTTGCTCCGCGAATATAGGTAGCAGTGTGAATAGCAACCTATATTTATACGGAGCAAAGGTAGTTCTTTTCGATGAAGAATGAAGAATGAAGAATGAAGAATTTGGGAATATCGTATGAATAAGCTGTTAAAAAAGATATTGAAAATCATCTTACCCATTTTCTTGGGCGGTTTTATCCTCTATTGGGTGTATCGTGATTTTGATTTTTCGAGGGCCGGAGCAGTGCTTCTGCGTGGTACGAATTGGTGGTGGATGTCATTTTCGTTGTTTTTCGGTGTCATGAGCCATGTGGTTCGCGGCTGGCGTTGGAAACAGACGCTGAAACCGCTTGGTGTCCGTCCTGTGACGAGTGATTGCGTGGATGCCATTTTTGTGTCGTATGCGGCCAATCTGGCACTACCTCGCATAGGCGAGGTTTCCCGTTGCGGAGTGCTTGCCAGATATGACAATGTCTCTTTTGCCAAATCGCTTGGAACCGTGGTGACCGAACGGCTGATTGATACATTGTGTATTCTGTTGATTGCCGGACTCACCTTTTTGTTGCAGATGCCTGTCTTTTTTCGATTTTTTGCTGAAACCGGAACAAAAATCCCCTCGCTGATGTATCTGCTGACTTCCCCTTGGTTTTATGTTGCTCTTTTTTGTGTAGTCGGTGTGTTGGTGCTTCTTTATTACCTGCTGCGCATGCTCTCTTTCTTTGAGAGGGTGAAGGGGGTGGCACTGAATGTATGGGAAGGGATTCTGTCACTCCGCGATGTGAACAATGTGCCTCTGTTCATCTTTTATACGGTTCTTATCTGGCTCTGCTATTTCTACCACTTCTATATTGCTTTCTATTGCTTTCAGTTTACAGAACACCTTGGGTACCTTGCCGGACTGGTGATGTTTGTCGGTGGTACCTTTGCCGTCATTGTTCCCACGCCCAACGGGGCAGGACCTTGGCACTTTGCCGTCATCACCATGATGATGCTCTATGGCGTGAATGCTACAGATGCCGGTGTCTTTGCACTGATAGTGCATGCAGTGCAGACATTGCTGGTTATTGTGCTGGGAATCTGGGGAGGAATACATTTGTCCTTGGTCCGCCGGTAGCGACGGCTGTGCCTACCAGCGGAATAGCGGAAAGATTTCTACCGACCAGTAATCCCACCATCGGTTCAGTTTCCGTTTGCATTTCTTGCTCCAGTCGTACAGTTCCCACCACTTCAGGTGATAGTCCGCCTTCTCCGAAAATTCGGGAGTGGGGAACAGAGTCATGCAAATGCCCTTTATCCATAGCGTGTTTAGCTCCTTGGGCCAATATTGCATGGGTCCGAAGTCTGGTTCCCACACAATGAATCGCTCTCCGTGCATTCCGTAACATACGGCATAACCGATTCTGCCGAAATCGTTTTTGGCAAAAAGAATGATGGGCAGTTTCATTCGGGCAAGTAGTTCGATGTCTAACAGGCGTAAGTCGGCCTGCATTCCGGCACGGATAGCAGCTTGTTTCATGCCGCCTAAAGAGAGTTTGCCGTCCACGGTGCACCATTCTGTCAGTTTTTGTACCTCTTCCGTTCCGCCATAATACTTCATTACGGTCAGCAGGCATGCCACTTCCAGGCTGCATCCATCTTTGGCACGTACAAACGATTTTTTGATTTTGTCTAATTCGTCTTCACTCATAATCAAGTCTGTTTTTCATTTCTGGGGCAAATTTGCATCGTGGGTCCGGAAAGTCCCAGCAATCAGCCCCATAAGCTTTTATTATATCACTCCAGCAACGGTTCTGGTAACCGAAGCAAGAATCGAACAATGCACACTTGTGACATTGGCTCCGTGTGCTGATGTCGCTTCGTGTCAGATTGTACAGTTGCAGCGCCCGTTGTGAATTCCATACTTCTTTCAGGCTATTCCTGCCTACATCTCCTATGATGAAATGCGGGTTCCAGTAAAGCTGTTCGCAGATGGTTGCTTGTCCGTCAGGCAGGATGAAAAGGTGTGTGGTAAGTGCCGAGCATTCGCTGCCACTGAAGTTGCAACTGCCCCCTTCCGTCTTTCCGAACTGTTTGTTCATGGTCTCTTCTCCCAAGATGATGGGAAAGGAACTGTGTTGTGCCATAAGCGGGCGCATTTGTTTGAAGAGAGTGGCTATTTGTTCTTGTTTAGGCTTCAGGCAAATGAATTCATTGATTTCTTTTGTGATGGAATTGCTTACAGGTACAATTCGCCAGTCTCGTATCCGTTTCAGCGTAGTGAGTTTCTGTAGCATGCGGGCCAGCACGCCGATGTCGCAATTGTAAGTGGTCAGCACGGACGAAACCTGATAGTCCAAACTGCTTTCGTCCAGCATTTGCAGGCCTTCCAGCACGGCTTCCGTATACCCTTTGCGTGTCCCGATGGATGTTTGCAGTACTATCTCGTCGCAAGCATCCAGCGACACTTGTATGGTTCCCCGGTAACCGATGTCGGTAAGTGCGGCAATCCTTTCGCTGTTCATGGGCATCTTGGTTGATATATATTCGGGGGCGATATCCAGTTCGACTAACTTCTTTAAGACGGATTGCCAGTCTTTGTGCAAAAACACTTCCCCTCCAATCAGGTTCACCTGCCGCACTTGTATTTGGGCAGCTTCGTCTATCAGTTCCATGATGCGTCCGGTGGGCAACGGTGTGTCTGCTATCGTGCTTGTGTCGGCATAGCAATATCGGCAATGTGTGATGCATCGGTTTGTCAGCATGAATGTGACTATTGCCGGTCCGGTGTAGAGCCGTCGGGTTTTCAAGTCCAGTTTTTTCCAGATGAAGCTGTCGGCATCCTGACGGTCGAACCGTAGATTCCCTTCGGCTTTTTCCGCCTCAATCAGCACCCGTTTAGGGAAGTAGATTCTTCCTTGCTGCGAATTGGTGTAGATGGGTTGCGGGTTCTCAATGAATTCGGCCACCCATTTTTCTATTGTCCGGGGGCTTTTGCAGAAATAGTCGCAAAGCAGCGGAAGAGTTTCCCTTATAGTCCGGTTGTGGGTGAAAAAGCTTAGCAAGGCTGCTTGCAGCGGGTGTATGAAAGTCTGCCAGTTGCGGGAACAGTCTTGGTCTGTCCCGCCTCTGGAGAATAGCACTACCCGATGTATGTCATGCCTTAAGTGATAGTGCGGGTTGAGCAGATATACTTTATCAAGGTTTATCATTGTCTTCAGAGGTTGTTTCCTTTTGGCCGGTGTTGTTGATTCCCGACAAATAACATCCTAATCCGCAATTCTTCACAGGTTCCGTGTCGGTTCCTCCTTGCACGTCCATCAGTTCGTTGATGTCCAGCAATTCTTCTTCCTGATTTTTCCGGTCGCATTTTTCGACAGTCTTTTTTGATTCTTTCTGTTCCATGTTGCATATCTATTTAAGTTATCTTAATTCCTTTCTTTGAACAACTGCATGACAGGCGAGAATATCCTGTCGAGCACACTTTTGCTCGATGTGATGATTTCCGCTTGTCCGCTCATGCCTATCTCATAATCCGGTTTTTTCCCCTTGGTGGTAATCATTCCGTCCGGGAATTCCACCTCCACCGCATAGCTTTTGTTGTAGGGGACAAAGGAGATGGAGGTGATTTTCCCTGATAACGTGCCATACGTATGTGCTGGATACTTGTTCAGCGCGATGTCCACCTTGTCGCCGGCGGTTATTTCAGATACCTCGTTTTCCGATAGTCTGATGTGTCCTACCGGGTTTCCTTTTTTCTGCGAGACAACGGTGCATAGCGTGTCGCCTTCGTTTATCTTCCGGTTCATGCTCCAGCTCTTTCCCCAGATGACGGTTCCTTTGTTGCGGCTTTTCAGCAAGTTGTTGCTGTCCCATGTTCTCAGGCTGTTGACCATGTTCTCGTAGGCTATCTCCAGTGCCCTGTGGTGTTGGGCCATCTCCATTTTATGGTCGATTTCCAAGTCGAACATTTCCCGCTTTATTTTCAGCAGGTCCAGTTCGTCCGCCTTTCCGCTCCGGGCGAGTATTTCCAGTTCCTTGTCCAGATACTTTTTCTTTTGCGGATAGAGGTCGAACTCCCGATACATCAGGCAGGCCCTTACGGCTTGTGTGAATTGTTCGTATGCCGGGGTCATTTCTCCCATAATCAGGTCGAAGGGATAATCTTGCAGGTAGCCGATGTCCATGGTGCGGTAATACTCCTCTACATTGGTCAGTACCTGGCAGAATCTTTTCACGTCTTTCAGCGAAGCCGTGTTTTTCAGTATTCCCAGCGTGTCGTTTTCTTTGACCTGCGACCGGTTTTCCACGAAGAACCTTTCTATCATGCCGGCACGGTTCGCCGTAATCCACTCCACGCTTCCTGTGTCGTCTATGCGTATGTGCTTTTTCACAGTGTCGGGATACTGGAACAAGGCTGCTCCTGCCACCAGCAATGCCACCAGCCCATATACGATGTAGCTTCCCGTATGTATCAGCCAGTCGGGCATGTCGCCCAGCATGTCGTTGCTGTCTCGGCTGTATATTTCCACTTTCTTCGTGTCCGGTTTATAAATCTCTTCCATATCTCGGTCTGTCATGCTCTGAGTTCCAGTTGGTTTTTAACTAATCGGAAGTAGTCTCCTTGTTTGGCTATCAGTTCCTCGTGCGTGCCTTTTTCTGTGATTTCGCCTTCTTTCAGGACAACAATCTGGTCGGCGTTTCTTACGGTGCTGAGCCGGTGTGCCACGATGATTACCGTCTTGTTCTTGAAGAACAAGTCCAGGTTGTGCTGTATGGTCTTTTCGTTGTCGGTGTCGAGCGCGTTGGTGGCTTCGTCAAAGAACAGATAGTCCGGGTTGCGGTAGATGGCGCGTGCTATCAGCAGGCGTTGCTTCTGCCCTTGGCTCAGTCCTTGTCCGGTGTTGCCTATTTTCGTGTTGTATTTCAGCGGCAGCGATTCAATGAAGTCGCGTATGTTTGCCATTTCCACGGCATAGAGCATCCGTTCCTTGTCGATGGCCTCGCCGTCGGGAGCGATGTTTCCGGCTATGGTGTCGCCGAATATGAATCCTTCCTGCATCACCACTCCGCAATGCTTGCGCCATTCCTTGAAGCTGATGCGCTGTAGCGGGCGGTTTCCTATCCTGATGTCTCCTCCGGTGGGCGGATAAAAGCCCAGCATCAGTTTCACCAGTGTTGTCTTTCCGCTTCCGCTGAGGCCTACGATGGCTGTAGTCTTTCCTGCCGGAATGTGCAGTGAAAGGTTCTTGATGACCTGCCTTGATTTTTCCGATCCGTAGGAGAACAGCACATTCTGTAGCCGTATGTCTTCATTTCCCGTGATGTCCGCTTCCGGGCTGTTGTTGTCTGCCTCTTCGTCCGGTTTTCCGTGTATTTCGCCCAGGCGTTCCAGGCTTAGCCTGGCATCCTGTGTGCTCTGCATGAATGCCACGAACTGGCTGACGGGGCCTTGCATCTGCCCGATGATGTACTGTATGGAGAGCATGATGCCCAGCGTGATGTCTCCTTGCAGCACGGCAGTGGCCGACAGCACGGTGATAAGTATGTTCTTCACTTCGTTGATGAGCACGGCGCCCACTTGCTGCCATTGTCCCAGATTGAGCGAGCTCATGTTGATGCGGAACAAGGCAGCCTGGATATTTTCCCATTCCCACCGCTTTTGCTGCTCGCATCCCAGCAGCTTGATGTCCTGCATGCCGTAAATCAGCTGCATCAGGTTGTTCTGGTTCAACGACATTTGCTCGAAGTTCTTCCGGTTCAGGTCGGCCCGTTTGCGCATGAAGAGCCTCACCCAGCCTATGTAGAGCAGGCTGAACAGGGCGAATACGAGGAATATCTTCCAGCTGTAGACGGCAAGCACCACCCCGAAGATGGCCACGGTGATGGCAGCGAAGAGTATTTGCAGCACCGATTGTGTCAGGAAACTCTCTATCTGGTTGTGGTCTTCGATTCGTCTTATCAGGTCGCCTGCCAGCTTGCTGTCGAAGAACTTCATGGGCAGGCGCATCAGCTTGGAGAGGAAGTCGGAGATGAGCGACACGTTGACCCTCGTGCTGATGTGCAGCAAGATGCAGCGGCGGATTACCTCGATGAGGGTGCGGCTGAACACCAGCATCAGCTGTGCCGCCAGTATCAGCCAGATGAAGTTCAGGTTCCGGTGACCTATACCTTGGTCTACGATGGTCTGTGTCAGGAAGGGGAACACCAGTTGCAGGATGCTTCCTGCCAGCAGGCCCACCACCAGTTGCACCAAGGCTTTCCGGTAGGGGCGCACGTAGTGCAGCAGATACCAGAGCGAGAGTTTCTCATACTTGATGGGTTCCGCCTCATAGAACTGCGGGGTGACGTCAATCAGCAGTGCGATACCTTTCTCCATGCCTCCTTGCCGGGTGCTGATCCAGCAGTTTTTCAGTTCCGCTTCTTCGTATTTCAGCAGTCCGTAGGCAGGGTCGGCAATGTAGAAGAAGGTTTTCCCTCTTTTTTTCTCCACTTTGTATAGCACCACGAAGTGCTCCTGGTTCCAGTGCAGTATGCACGGCAGTTTGGCTTGCGATTTCAGCCTTTCCATGGTGGTGCGGATGCCGGTGGCGCGCAGCCCTATGCTTGCTGCCGCTTCGCTGATGCCCAGCAGGTTCACTCCGGTGCGCTGGATGAACGATTGCTCCCGCAGTTGCTGCACGGAGAACGTCTTTCCGTAGTGCCGGGCTATCATGCGCAGGCAGGTGGGGCCGCAGTCCATGCCGTCCAGTTGCTTGTAGAATGGAAATTTCTTCATCGTTTCTGTTTTTTGGTGTCTATGTATTGTATCAGCCGGTCTGCCACCTCGTCCAGCCGTTGGTTCTCCTGTTCATAGAGTTTGCACAGGGTCTTTTGCTGCTCCACAAGGTATTCCCGGTTGCCCAGCATGTCCGTTATGCGTCGGCTCAGCTTGTGTGGTGTCATTCGGCGTATTTCCATTGGCGGCAGCACCAAGGCAGGTACGTGGGCAAAGACGCATTCGGTCTGTATGTTCCAGTCGTCTGCCACCAGTGCCAGGTCGCATAGGGGCAGCAGTGCCTGCAAGTCTTGCGGACGGTAGACGGCAATGTTGTCGGGCAGTGCAAACAGCTTTTCGTCTGCTTTCCCTTGGTTGGTCAGCACTACAAACTGATGGTCCGGGTGGTCTGCACTGTGCCTCCTGATGGCTTGGTATGCCTGTTCTGCGTTGTCTGTGCAGCCGTTCCCTTTCTCCAGTATGCCGATGATGACTGTTGCCGCACGTCTCTCTTTTATCTCCTCCAGTTTTTCGATGAAGTCGGCTTCCCTTACTCCTTTCGACAGGGGCGTGTAGGGCGAAGGAGGCAGATAGAGCGTTTCGGCATCCAGTTTGCCGTTTTGCGCCTCTTCCTGCGTGGTCACAAAGAGGTAGTCTATCCCGTGCCGGCGATAGAGTGCCGCACGTTCCTGCAACAGGAGGTCGAGCAGCGTCAGGTCGGGGACAAACCAGTGCAGGTCGTCGGGGTATAGCACTCGTCCGATGCCTTTTTTCAGCAGTCCGGAGGTGAAGACGGAATCGGAACTGTCCGTATAGTACACTTCATTTCCTTTCCTGCTTATCAGGCATGCCAATCGGACGGTGACTCTTACCCTGCCGGTCTCCTGCCGTATGTCGAAGAGCAGACTGTACATTTGTGCGGCAGTTGTTTAGTTGTTGTCCAACTTTAATCCTAATGCCGAATAGAGCGTGGCTCCATTGTAGTGGTACGTGCTCTGATATTTGTCGTAAAGGATGTCGGTGCCCAGCTCATAACGGAAATAAGCAAGGTACTCGAAGAATGTGGAACGCGACAAATCCAGTTTCCTGGCAAACTCTTCGGGGGTGCCTGTGCACCGGTGCTGAATCATGAAGTCCATGCGCAGCACTTTCTTTAGGTCGATTCGTTTCATGATGCTTCTGTATTTTGAGTTATTATTCATTGATTCCTATTTATGGAAGTTGCCTTCCAAGTGTCTGTTGCCCGGCCCTGTCAGTTCCAGCAGGTATGTTCCCGATGGCAAGTTGCTGATTGGAATGAGGATGTTGGCAGTGGCCGTTTCAGGAATCATTTGCTGATACTGCGTTTCTCCGGTGGTCGGGCAGATGATGCGGATTGTGATATCGCAATCCGGTTTATCGTTTTGGATGTGGATGAAATTGCCGGAAAGGTAGGCGGAGATAGGGATGGTGGGGAGGCTGCGCTCTATTCCGATATTGTCCCATAATCCTTTCATGTCAATAAATTCATTTGTTTCTTCAATTTGAGAAAACACAATCTCACGAGTAGAAGAAAAAACATTCGGAATAAATAGAAGATAAGATGTAATACCTGCTATTAATACTACTTGGCATACAATTTTTCTTTTCATACAATATTCTAATATTTAATTTGATTGCTGCAAAGTTAAAGTATAATTAGCTAATATTCGTAGACGTAGTAAGGACTTAATATAGACATAAAATAGGAGGTAATAAGTTGTTTTATAGCTTATTACCTCCTTTGTGAAAACCTAAAAATGGACAGTGGCTTCCTCAGAAATCCCAAATCCATAAATCTAAGGTCTGATTTTCACTGAATTTATTTGTTTGTTGTAGTATGTGTTCTTTCAGACGATATTTTTGTTTAGACACAGAAGCTGGAGAGATGCCTAAAGCAGTTGCAATATTGGTATTATTCATGCTGAGTTTTATAAGGCAACACAGATGCACTTCATATTCCGTCAACAAAGGAAGTTTTTTTTGTAGTCGGTCTGTAAAATGGTCGAATATGTCATTGACAGATTCTTCAATATCTTTCCATTGTGTAGTATCTACGTATTTTGGGGTAGTAATTAGGTTGTGTAGTATCTTGGTGTTTTTTACCAATTTTTTGGATAAAGTTCTTTCTCTGTCGTGTAGACGTTGACTCTCTTCTGTTAGTTTATTTAATTTTTTTAGTTCCTCTGATTGTGTGTTGAGAGAAAATATGTATTGTTCTATATTCTTTTGAAGCTTTTTGTTCTCTATGATTAGCATTTCATTCTGTTTTTGTACATTGGAATATGTTTTGTTGAGTTCTTCAAGTTGTGCTTGCATTCCTTTGTTGGTTTCTATTTGTATTGCAAGTTCTTGCATTTTCGACTGGTTTTGTCTGATTAAAATTTTATTTTCATTTATCTGTATTATGCTGTGGCGTATCTCTTCCTCTTTTTTTTGTATGATTCGCTCTTTTTTCATCAACTTACGCTGATAGGTATAGATAAGAAATGTTATCGTACAAATCAATAAAATGATAACTATGAGGGTGTTACGGGTATTTCTATCTTTTTCTATCTTTAATTGATTCTTTTCGTTGATGAGTTTCTGCTGGTTGTATTTCTCTTGCATTTCGGCTAATTCTTGATTCTTATGCGAATTGTATACAGAATCTAATCCGTTGAGTAAACTGTCGCAAAACGATATGGCTTCTTTATATTTATGTTCTTTTTTGCTCAGTTTATAGAGGGAATTATAAGCAGAGGTCGCTGTTAAAATATTACTTTTGTTGGGTGATGTAGCTTTAATTAGGTGATAATATGCGGAATCTGTTTGACCAATATTGCTATAAATGTTGCCGATAGCTAAATGCACTTGTTCTTTAATAGCTCCCTTACTGTTGTTAATAGCCTGTTTGGCATAATATATTGCTTTTTTATAATCTTTTATTTGCATATAAACTCCAGATAGTTCGTTTGACGCGGCTGCTACTTTGGGAAAATTGTGTTGTTTTTGAGCATTTTCAATAGCTTTTTGGTAGAAATCAATAGCAGAGTTATATTGCTTAAGTTCTGTATAAGTTCTGCCGAGATAGATTTGTGAAGCTATGATATATTTAGGAGTGCTGGCTTGAAGTGCATATTGGTATGCTTTGTTGAAAGCATTAAGTGCATATTCATTATAAGAATGGAGTACATATATGCTCCCTAATTCTGCATTAATAAGATGGCATAATTGATAGTCATTTGCCATTTTTTCATATTCTGTAGCTTTAAGGAAAAATTCTTGCGCTTTTTCTATATCTTTATTGTTATGGTAGATTCCTCCCCTCAAATACAGCACCAATGCTTTCCGTTGTGCATCCTCCTGCTTCATAAAGTAGTCATATGCAATGTTGGCTAATGAATCATTTTGCTCTATATACATCTTATATTTTGCTTGAGTCATCAACAATGCCCAAGTGGCATGTTCCAATTTCTGCGCAGCATCCGGCATTTCCATATTCTGTAATATATGCAATGCGCTGTCTGGGTACTCATACATGATAGCTTCTGCATGTATCAGCTCCGGCAGTGATATGGAAGAGTGTTTTTTTGAAGAACAAGCGGTGAAAAATAAGAGAATAGCTGATGCTACTATGACTGTAGTAAAATAGACATTTTTCATTGCGTATTGTTATAAATATGATGGAATATGATGCAAATATAAAACATTTTTCTAATTGCCGTCAAAACAGGATAATTCTGCTAACGAATTTTTGCATCAACCGTTCCCGCTCATTTGCCGTAAGGGTAGTATACTTAGTGTAATAATATTTTTAGAATTGGTTTGATATTGTTAGAAGTCCCAAATCCATAAATCTAATGCTTGATTTCGCCCCGATGTTTCGTTTTGCTGTGCAATGTGTTCCTTTAACCGATATTTTTGTTTGGAGACCGAGGCGGGAGAAATACCCAAGGCTGTTGCCATATTGGTATTATTCATATTGAGTTTTATCAGGCAACAAAGGTGTATTTCGTATTCGGTTAGGGTGGGCAGTTTTGTTGATAGTCTTTTTGTGAAGTTATCGAATATGGAGTTGATGGCTTCTTCTATATTTCTCCACTGTGTGACATCAACATATTTGGGGGCTATGACCAGCTCGTTTAGTACTTTGGTGTTTTTAACTAATTGTTTGGATAGTATTCGTTCCCTGTCGTGCAACCGTTGGTTTTCTTCGGTCAGTTCATTCAGCCTTTTCAGTTCTTCCGATTGTGCGTTGAGCGAGGTAGAGTATTGTTCTATGTTTCTTTGCAGAGTATGGTTTTCATGGGCCAGTGCCTCGTTTTGTTGTTGTATTTCAGCGTATGTTCTGTTTAGTTCCTCTAATTGTTCCTGCATGTCTTTGTTAGCTTCTATTTGGGTGGTAAGTTCCTGCATCATCGATTGGTTATGCTTGATTACAATTTCATTTTCACTTATTTGCATCATGCTTTGGCGTATCCCTTCTTCTTTCTTTTGTATGATGCGTTCTTTCCTCATCAGTTTATGTTGATAGTTGTATATAAGAATTGCTATGACACAAATTAGTACAATCAATATTATCAGTGCATTTCGGGTATTTTTGTCTTTTTCTATCTTTAGTTGATTCTTTTCGTTGATAAGTTTTTGTTGATTGTACTTTTCTTGCATTTCGGCTAATTCCTGTTCCTTATGGGAATCAAAAATAGAATCGAATCCATTCAAGTAAACGTCCTTTTTTCCGCATACAATTACTATGTCGACTGTAAAACAACCGATTACAAAGTTCTTAGTACGCGA
>NZ_JAMZEE010000061.1:0-16041 GCF_024704895.1 Bacteroides muris (ex Fokt et al. 2023)
AAGTATAATTAATTAGATACAAGTAAGTTACATGCGAATATAAGAGCGGGAGATTTTTCTTTTTAGAGGAAAGGTACGATTTTTCATTATCCTTAGATAAGATAAGCTGCACTTCAACATAACTTTTTCATGCAAGCATGAAAGTTCTGTCTTCAGTTTGCATTATCTTTGCAGCATGAGCGAAGATACGTATAAAACCATCGTTGCCCTTTCCGAGGGCATTTACACTGAAAAGCGCAGCAAGTTCATTGCCATCGCCCTGCCGGTGCGTACAGTAGAGGAGGTGAAGGCGCATCTGGAAACTTACCAGAAGAAATACTACGACGCCCGCCACGTGTGCTACGCCTATATGCTGGGGCATGAGCGCAAGGACTTCCGTGCCAACGACAACGGTGAGCCTTCGGGCACGGCAGGCAAACCGATTCTGGGACAAATCAATTCCAACGAACTGACGGATATACTGATTATCGTGGTGCGTTATTTCGGAGGCATCAAATTGGGTACGAGCGGACTGATTGTAGCCTATAAGGCCGCTGCCGCCGAGGCCATTGCCGCCGCCACCGTTGTTGAGAAGACCGTAGATGAGACGGTTACCTTCTTTTTCGAATATCCTTTCATGAACGATGTGATGCGGGTGGTGAAGGAAGAAGAGCCGGAAATCCTGGAACAGTCGTATGATATGGACTGCCGCATGACACTCCGTATCCGCCAGTCCATGATGCCGAAGTTGCGGGCACGGTTGGAGAAAGTAGAGACATTAAGGTTTGAATAATAAAACAAATGGGATAAAAGAAAGTTATGGCATTTAGTGCAACAAAAAGAGAACTGGGCGAGCTCTACACCTTCTTTCGCCTGCTGGCGGATGGAGCCGTGTCACCGGGCACACCGAAAGCTGAAAAAGACGAAACCCTGAGCTGGCCCGTTGCCTTGATACAAAGGGAAGAGCATGACGGTACGCGCCGTTACTATATCGAAGAGCAGGAAGTGCGCATTGTCAGCGGAGCTACCGCGAAGGACGGTTCGTTTGTTCCGGGCGAGAAGGAGGAACAGTGCTTTCCCCGTGAAGACTTTGGTGATGCGGCAGAGTTGATTCTGCATCTGTTGAAGAATGTTTCGGGCGAGGAAGTGGAAGTGTCCGAAGGGCTGGAAGCCTTTCTGGATACTGTCAATATCTACGACTTGGAGTCTAAGACAGAAGACCGTACCGACTTCTCCGTTGCCTTCTGGCATCCCGAAGCTCCGCTGACGGGATTCAATGTCCGTTGTCGTCTTGCTCCGATGAATCCGTTGCTGGACGGAGGACGCACGGCCAATCTGAAGCTGGAGCAGAGTGGAGTGAAGTTTGCCATACCCACGGTGAACAAGGTGAATGCCTTGCCGCAATCTCTCACGGAAGTGGCGGAGCGTATGATGATGATTGAGCGACTGGGCGGTGTGCTGAAGTATGCCGACGTTGCCGACCGCGTGTTCCGCTGCAACCTGCTGATGATAGACCTCCACTTCCCCCGTATGCTGGCAGAGATGGTGCGCCTGATGCATCTGGACGGCATCACGCGCATCAGCGAACTGACGGAGCGCATCAAGGAGATGAATCCGCTGAAGATAAAGGACGAGCTCATAAACAAGCACTGCTTCTACGAGTTCAAGATGAAGCAGTTCTTGCTGTCACTTGCCCTCGGCATGCGTCCTGCCAAGATTTATAACGGTACGGACTCTGCCGTCGAAGGCATGTTTCTGACGGACGGCAACGGCCAGGTGCTTTGTTATCACAAATCCCGTCCCCAAGTCTTCGCAGATTTCCTCTATCAGAATACGCGTCTGGAGAAAGGTGCGGTGGAGAAAGATAAATACGGTTTCCTGGAGCGCGAGAACGGCATCTGGTACTTCAAACTGAATGTGAAGATTGGGCTGGTGAAACGATGAGACAGTTCCACCGAACACGTGCTGATTCGCATTATCAATGATCAACTATCAATTCTCAATTAAACAAATGAACGAGACATTACAAACCATCAAGGCACGCCGCAGCGTCCGTGCCTATACGGAACAGCAGGTTTCCGCAGAAGATTTGAACCTTATCCTTGAGGCGGCTGCTTATGCCCCCAATGGTATGCATTTGGAGACGTGGCACTTCACTGCCATTCAAAATAAAGAAGTGCTGAAAGAGCTGAACGATAAAATCAAAGGCGCCTTTGCCAAGAGTGACAACCCTCATACACGGGAGCGTGGACACAGCCAGACTTATTGCTGCTATTATCATGCCCCCACGCTGGTCATTGTCTCCAACGAGCCTACCCAATGGTGGGCTGCTATGGATTGCGCCTGCGCTCTGGAGAATGTTTTCCTTGCCGCCAAGTCCCTCGGCATCGGTTCCTGTTGGATTAATCAACTGGGGCAGACGTGCGACGACCCCGATGTCCGTGCTTTCTTGACAAAGCTGGGTGTACCCGAAAATCATAAGGTATATGGCTGTGCAGCCTTGGGATATGCCTCTGCCGATGCTCCGGTGAAAGAGAAAAAGGTGAAGGAAGATACGGTAATTATCATCCGCTAGGAAGAGATGTCTATAATGTCATACGCAGCCATGTAGCTGGCTGAAACTCCCATGGCAATGCCGATGCCATGGGAGATAGAATCTCATCAGTCGAAGCATCCATAGCACGTAGGCAACAGTTTACGGTCTCCCAACGTGTTGTCTACACGTGCCACGTTCACCCAGAACTTGTTTTCGCGCACGCTTTCTATCGGGTAGGCTGCCTTTTGGCGGGTATAGCTGTGTTCCCACGTGTCGGCTACCACTTCGTATTCGGGATGCGGGGCATTCACCAGCACGTTGTCTGTCTTGTCGGCTTCGCCGTTCTTCACTTCCTGAATCTCGTTCCAGATGGCCAGCATCACTTGCACAAAGTTGTCGAGTTCGGCAAGGCTTTCGCTTTCCGTCGGTTCAATCATCAGTGTGCCGTGCACCGGAAAGGAGAGGGTAGGAGCATGATACCCGTAATCCATCAGGCGTTTGGCTATGTCGTTTTCGCTGATGCCCGTTTCTTCGTGCACCTTGCGGCATTCCAATATCATTTCATGTCCTACAAAACCGGTAGCACCGCGGTAAACGATGCCGTATGTATCCTTGAGGCAGGCGGCCAGGTAGTTGGCGCTGAGGATGGCTATCTTTGTGGCCCGTGTCAGTCCTTCTGTTCCCATCATGCGGATGTAGCCGTAAGTGATGGGCAGGATACCTGCGCTGCCGAAGGGAGCTCCGGATACTTGGTTGGCGGCATTGCCGAACAATTTGTGTCCCGGAAGGAACGGAACCAGATGCTCTGCCACGCAGATGGGGCCTACGCCCGGTCCGCCGCCGCCGTGAGGAGAGGCGAACGTCTTGTGCAGGTTCAAGTGGCAGACGTCCGCACCGATAAAGCCGGGATTCGTCAAGCCTACTTGGGCATTCATATTGGCGCCGTCCATATATACCTGTGCGCCGCAGGCGTGTATGATGCGGCAGATTTCCACTATTTCCGTTTCAAAGATACCGTGTGTGGAAGGGTAGGTAATCATCAGGGCGGCGAGGTCATCCCTGTTTTCTTCCGCTTTGGTGCGCAAGTCGTCCATATCCACATTGCCTTGTGCGTCGCAGGCGCAGGTCACGGTGGTAAATCCCGCCTGGATGGCGGATGCCGGGTTGGTGCCGTGTGCCGATGCCGGTATCAGTATTTTGTTGCGGTGCCCTTGCCCTATACTTTCCTGGTAGGCGCGGATGACGCGGAGTCCTGCATATTCGCCTGCCGCACCGGAGTTGGGTTGCAGGCTGACGCCGGCAAAGCCGGTAATGGTTTTCAGCTCTTCACTGAGATTGCTTATCAGTTCGCGGTAGCCTTCAGCCTGGTCTTCAGGCACCAGAGGATGTATGTTCATGAATTCCGGGCGGCTGAGCGGTAGCATCTCTGCGGCGGCATTCAGCTTCATGGTGCACGAGCCGAGGGAAATCATGGAGTGTGCCAGCGAGATGTCCTTGCGGTCGAGGCGCTTGATGTAGCGCATCATCTCCGTTTCCGTATGATATTTGTTGAATACTTCGTGCGTCAGATAGGCGCTTTGGCGTTTCATCTCCGCGCTGATGCTGCTTGTCATGGGTACGTCGCTTGTCTTTTCCCAATCCCTTCCGGCGGCAATGGCAAAGATGGAAAGCAGCATATTGACAGCAGCTATATCTGTGGTTTCATCGATACTCATGCCTACATCTCCATTCTTGAAATAACGCAGGTTCACCTCCTTGCTTAAGGCGATGGTACGTATCTGCTGTGCCGAAATGGTGTCGGGCAGCGCAAAGCGGAGCGTGTCGAAATATTGTGCATTCACCTGCTTGTAACCCAGTCTGTTGATGCTCTTTTCCAGGAATACGGCAATGCTGTGGATGCGTTCTGCAATGGTGCGGATGCCTTCCGGACCGTGATATACGGCATAGAATCCTGCCATTGTGGCCAGCAGTGCCTGAGCGGTACAGATGTTGGAAGTTGCCTTTTCACGCTTGATGTGCTGCTCGCGGGTTTGCAGTGCCATGCGGTAGCACAGCTTGCCATACTTGTCTTTCGACCAGCCTATGATACGTCCCGGCATGTTGCGCTTGTACTCGTCGCGGGTGGCGAAATAGGCTGCCGACGGACCGCCGTAGAACATTGGCGTGCCGAGCCGCTGGGTGGTTCCGAAGACGATGTCAGCTCCCCATTCCCCTGGAGGGGTGAGAAGGGCAAGGCTCAGTATGTCGGCGGCAACGGCTACTTTGCAATTTGCCGCATGAGCTTTTTCTACAAAAGTACGATAATCTTCCACATTGCCGGCAGCGTTGGGATATTGCAGTACGCAGGCAAAGACGTCCGGTGTGAATTCCATCTCTTGGTATTTGCCTATACGCAGTTCGATGCCTTGTGGAATGGCGCGGGTAGTCATTACCGCCAATGTCTGCGGGAAGACGGCTTCGTCTACAAATACCACGTTGGCGCCCGATTTCTGCATGTCGCGCGGACGTAGGGCATACATCATCGTCACGGCTTCGGCTGCGGCAGTCGCTTCATCCAGCAGGGAGCAGTTGGCAAGGGGCATGCCGCTGAGGTCGGATACGGCAGTCTGGAAATTCATCAAGGCTTCCAGGCGGCCTTGTGAGACTTCGGTCTGGTAGGGAGTATAGGAAGTATACCAGACGGGGTTCTCGAATACATTTCGTTGGATAACGGCAGGAGTGATGGTGTTGTACCACCCCATGCCGATATAGGTTGTGTAAAGTTTGTTTTTGGCAGCCAGCCCTGCAATGTGTTGTCCGAATCCGTACTCTGTCATTGTCTTGGGCAGAGCCAACGGTTCTTTCAGGCGGATGTTGGCAGGAATGGTTTTATCAATCAGCTCGTCCAGGCTTTTCACTCCTATTTTCCGGAGCATCTTCTCCTCGTCTTGTTCGCTGATGCCAATGTGGCGGTAGGCCAATAGGTCGTTTTTCATGACTGTAATGATTTAAAAGTTTGTGTATATTTACCGGAAGAACGGATTCTCCGCTTTTTCAATTCCAATGGTTGTCGGCGCTCCGTGTCCGGGATAGACAATCGTGTCGCTGGGCAGGATGAACAGACGGCTGCAAATATGCTCTATCAGCTCGTCGAAGTTGCCGCCGGCAAGGTCGGCACGGCCGATGCTGCCTTGAAACAGTACATCTCCCGAGAACATGCAGTGGTCTGCCGCACAATAGTATACCAGGCTGCCCGGCGAGTGTCCCGGCACATGGATGGCTTCCAGTTTCGCATTGCCGAAGGTGATGATGTCTCCATCGTGCAGATAAGTACCTAGCGGCACAGGGGGTTCTTGCAGTTGGAAACCGAACATGCGGCTTTGCTTCGGCGCTTCGTCAATCCAGAACTCGTCGGCTTGGTTGGCTTCGGCCTTCAGGCCGAATTCTTTCAGCATGAAAGGATTGCCGAAGATATGGTCCAGATGCAGATGGGTATTCAGCAGATGTTTCACATTCAGCCCATTATTGATGATGAAGCTTTTCAAGGTCTGCTTTTCTTCTTCATAAAAACAGCCCGGGTCAATGACGACCGCTTCATTGGTTTCGTCCCAAAGCACATAACAATTCTCCGGGAACATATTAAATTCGAATCTCTTTATTTTCATATTATGTATTTAGATTTCTAAACCTCAACTTTAGCGCCGTAAACCTTCACTTTACGATGCTCATCCTCTACTTTAGGCGACTCGTCTCTCAATATCCTACGTACACTGCTTTCTTTGTCTTGAAGAACTCCTCCTCAAAGAACTCCTTCAAGTCCCACAGCGTGGTTTTGTTCTTGACGGGCATGGTTTCGTTTCCCAATTCGCCCCCCTTGAGGCAAATCAGTCCGTTGGGCAATGCATTCTGCTGTTTGGTTGAGATGTTCTTGCGGATAATCTTCAGTAGGTCTGTCAGCGGCATCACGGCACGGCTCACCACAAAGTCGAACTTCCCTTTTTCCTCTTCTGCGCGGGCATGGCGGAAGGTGACGTTTTTCAGCCCGATACTGTTGGCTATTTCGGAGGCTACGCGTACTTTCTTTCCGATGCTGTCCACCAGGTGGAACTGCACTTCGGGAAAAAGGATGGCAAGCGGGATTCCCGGAAAACCTCCTCCCGTTCCGAGGTCCATAATCCGTGTCCCAGGCCTGAAGCGGATTACCTTGGCTATGCCCAAAGAATGTAGCACATGGTGCTCGTACAAGTTCTCTATGTCTTTGCGTGAAATGACATTAATCTTGGAGTTCCAGTCCAGATAGAGGTCGTAGAGTGCGGCAAACTGCTGTTTCTGTTCTTCTGTCAGGTCCGGGAAATATTTGAGTATTAAATCCATTGTGAATTTTTTGTTGATAGACAATTGATTACAGTTCTTATTCGCGGTCTGTTTTTATGGCATTGCTTAATGTAATGAATTCATCGTTCATCAGAGGGGCTATGTCCTCATAAGACAACGTGATTTTGGTTGTTCCCATTACGTAAGGGGCAATTTCATATACATTATAATAGAAGGTGATTCCCTTCGGGTCCAGATAGAAATTCTCGATAGGTTCCAGATTGCCGGTGGTGGCGTAGCCCATGTCTTCCAGTTCTTGGCGGGTGCCGACGTTGTTGTCGGCCATCAGCTGCTTCCAAAGCAAGTCGGTCAGCGTTTCCTTATAATCTCCCTCAAAGAGGTCGTCCAGACGGATGGGGCTTAGGGTCTTCAGGTCGAGGTTGAGAAAGGTGGACATATAGATGCCGTGCGCACCGCCGGTATATTCATTGTAATCTATACGGTAAGTCAGTATCAAGGTGTTGCACAGCTGCACATGGCTTTCGATTCCTTTATAGTAGGAATACCAGGCCCCTATGCTTTCTTCGTCCTCCTTATCCTGCTCGTCCTTTTTGTACATCGGTTCCAGGTCATTGCGGTAGTCGCTGACATATTTCTCCGTATATTTCTTGACAGCCTCTTCGGGTGCCATCGCCATGTATTTGTCGCCGAAGCAGGCAGAGAGGAAGAAGGCGTTCAGACTGTCTTTCAGCCTCACGTCGGATGACTGTCTGGCATAGGCAAAGTTGAGGATGAGATTGCAGGCCGGCTTGGCTGTGTCTCCGAAGAGATGTACGGTTTCGTTTACTTGTATGCTGTCGAACTCCAACGCGTATGCGTTTTTGTTCACGGTGTTACCGCAGGAAAAGAAAAAGCCGCTTGCCGCAAGCAGAAGGACAAGTAGGCTGACAGTTTGCTTTTTCATATTGAGTTTCGTTTATAAATCAACATATCAATCAAAAAACTTTATCGACAAATATAGAACTTATTAACGAACTGCATGCATAAAAAAGGAAAAATTAATTCCGGCAAACGGTTAAAACTTTCTATCTTTGTGCAAGGATACCGGCTGCACAGCCGTCTGCAACAAGGTGGTTCTCGTAAAGCATGCACACGAGTCTACAAGTGTTGTATTACATGGGGCAATGACATGAATAGTCCGGAGGGAACTTTTGTCTTTTAATCGCTTCTTTAAGTATAAAACATAAATACAGAAATGAAATATAGTTTGATAGGAATCATGCTGTTCTCTTTTTCAGCCTTACAGGCGCAGGTAAAGGGGACAGTAAAGGATAATTTGGGCGACCCGATTGCAGGTGCCAACCTGTTCTGGCAGGGGACTACGCAAGGAACCACCACTTCGGCGGACGGTACCTTCTCCTTGTCCAAACCCAATAATAAGCATATGCTTGTAGTCAGCTTTATCGGTTTTGAGAACGATACGATACACGTCGGTAGCCGCAATGAAACGCTCGACATCATCTTGCGCGAAGGGGTGGAACTGAGTGAGGTGAATGTGGTCAGCCGTAAGTTGGGCACTATGAAGCTGCGCAACAGTGTGATGAACGAAGACATGATAAGCAGCGCCGAGCTGAGCCGTGCCGCCTGCTGTAACCTGGGAGAGAGTTTTGTGACCAATCCCTCGGTGGATGTCACTTACTCCGACGCTGCTACCGGTGCCAAGCAAATCAAGCTTCTGGGCTTGTCCGGCACGTATGTGCAGATGATGACGGAGAACGTTCCGAACTACCGGGGAGCTGCGGCTCCCTATGGACTGGGTTATGTGCCCGGACCATGGATGCAGAGCATTCAAGTGAGCAAGGGCAGCTCGTCCGTAAAGAACGGCTATGAGGCCATTACGGGACAAATCAATGTAGAATTCAAGAAACCCCAGTTGCCCGAGGCGGACTGGTTTTCGGCCAATCTTTTTGCGAGCAGCACCAACCGGTATGAGGCCAATGCCGACGCCACGATGAAACTCTCCAGGCGTTGGAGTACCTCGTTGCTTGCCCACTACGAGAATGAAACCAAAGCCCACGACAGCAACGACGACGGCTTTGCCGACATCCCCCGCGTGGAGCAGTACAACCTCTGGAACCGTTGGGCGTACATGGGCGACCGCTATGTGTTCCAGGCAGGCGTCAAAGTGCTTACAGAAGACCGCAACAGCGGGCAAGTAGGTCATGGCAAAATGCCTCTGACAGACCCTTATAAGATAAGTATAGGTACCGACCGCTACGAAGCCTTCACCAAGAACGCCTATATATTAAATAAGGAGAAGAACACCAACCTGGCACTGATTCTCTCCGGCTCCCTGCATAAGCAGGATGCCTTGTACGGACGGAAAATCTACGATGTAGACCAGCACAATGCTTATGCCTCCTTGTTGTTCGAGACGGAACTGAGCAAACGTCAAAGCCTTTCTGCCGGACTGAGCTTCAATTATGACTCTTACGACCAGCACTACCGCCTGGACAATGACGTGGAACAGCCTCTGACGAAGAAATTCACCAAGGAAGCCGTCCCCGGCGCCTACGTGCAGTACACCTACAACTGGGACGATAAACTGGTGCTGATGGGCGGCATCCGCAGCGACCATAGCAGCGAGTACGGCTATTTCGTCACTCCGCGCTTCCATGTGAAGTACAATCCCAACGAGTATGTACATTTCCGCTTTTCGGCAGGAAAGGGATACCGCACGAACCATGTGCTGGCCGAGAATAACTACCTGCTGGCAAGCAGCCGCCGGATAGACATCGCCAGACATCTTGACCAGGATGAGGCCTGGAACTATGGTGCAAGCACTTCCGCCTATATTCCCTTGTTCGGCAAGACCTTGAATCTGAATGCGGAATACTATTACACGGATTTCCGCAAGCAGGTGGTGGTGGATATGGATACAGACCCGCATGCCGTTCTGTTCTACAATCTTCACGGCCGTTCCTATTCGCAGGTAGTGCAGGTGGAGGCAAGCTATCCGTTCTTCCCGGGTTTCACTTTTACTGCGGCTTACCGTTGGACGGATGCCAAGACAAATTACAACGGAGAGTTGATGGAGAAACCCCTTACCGGCAAGTATAAAGGTTTGCTGACTGCTTCCTATCAGACGCCTTTGGGATTGTGGCAGTTTGATGTAACTTTGCAGTTGAACGGTGGCGGGCGCATGCCGGCTTCGTATGAGCTGGAAAATGGCAGCCGGTCGTGGGAAGGACGCTATGGTGGCTTCGAGCAGTTGAGTGCCCAGGTGACGCGCTATTTCCGTCGCTGGTCTATATACGTAGGAGGCGAGAACCTGACAAACTTCAAACAGAAGAATCCCATCATTGATGCCTCCGATTCTTGGGGGAACAACTTTGACGCAACCATGGTTTGGGGACCCATGCATGGAGCGAAAGCCTATGTAGGAGTACGCTTCAATTTACCGAGAATATGATATTATCTACTAGATCAATAAAGAAACAATGAAGACAAGAAGATTTTTAGTTGCTTTGGCGGCCGTACTGTTCTGTACGACTGCCGCAATGGCGAAAGACATCCGCACAGCCGTGTTCAAGGTGGCGCAGATGAAGTGTGAGAACTGTGTAAGGAAGATAAACAATAACATTCGTTTTGAGAAGGGATTGAAGAAATTCGATACGGACTTGAAGACAAAGACGGTAACCATCACGTATGATGCCGATAAGACCAATGTCGAAAAGTTGAAAGAAGGTTTCCGAAAGTTTCATTATGAAGCGGAGTTTGTCAAGGAAACCAAGCAAGACGATAAGAAGTAATGGAACAAACCTCAGCTGTTCCTATACTCCAGCGGACTCATGCCCATGTGCCTCTTGAAGTATTTTCCAAAGAAAGAAGCACTGGGGAAGTTCAGGGAATAGGCAATTTCCTGAATGGTCATATTGGTTGATTTCAGTTTGGCTTTCACGTCTACGATGACGACGTGGGCGATGATGTCCAATACATTTCTGCCGGTCACCTGCCTCACGGTGGTGCTGAGGTGTTGCAGGGAGATGCCCAGTTTGTCGGCATAGAATTGTGCGCGGCGTTCGCGGGTATAGTTTTCGATGACAAGTTGCACCAGTTCGCGGCATATTTCCTCTTTCCGGCTCTTGTTCCCTTTTTGTATCTGCGGACGGTGGCAATACATCTTGTCCACTCCACTGAGGAGCATGCTCAGAGTGTTCTGTGCCATTTTTGTGTCAGGAGGATAGGGACCGGTCGTGATGCGTGCCCATAAGGAAAAATAGTCCTTGAAGTAGGAGGCGACGGTAGGGTTGACAGCCAGTACCGGATACTCCAGTATATTGGAGAAAGAACTCAATGTAGACTGGATGAGGTTGACTCCATTGAGACAATGGGAGGAAAACCCCACGAATCCCAGACATACTTTTTCCTTTTGTTCGTAAAACTGTATGATGGTTCCGGGAAGCAGGGTAACGAAGTCCCCCTGCTTGATTTCCGTATCCATCAGGTTGATGGATACGGTGATGGAACCTTCTATGCAAAGTGCAAAGATGCATGCTTTCAGACGGCACGACTGTTTGTATATGTTTAGAATGTCTTCCGTTACTTCAGTCCATGCAATCATGTCTACTGGCAGGTCGACTTGAGGAAATTCCATACGCTTTGTCGTTTAGAGTTCGCACAAAGGTAATTCTTTTCTTGGAAAAAGTAACGGAAGGCATTCTGTTTTTCAAATGAAATGTTCTTTTTTTAAAATGTAACGTCCATCTTTACGACGAAAGTACGTGGCGCGCCCACTGCCATGGGACGATAGCTGTACTCCTTGTTCAGCAGGTTGTTTATCATGAACTGGAAAGCTACTTCCTTGGTGGCTTTCACCCCGAAGCGCATGTCCACTGTGGCATAGTCCGTATTATGCTTTTTCCAATAGGATGCCAGGGTTTCCCCGTTGGACGAGCCGAAGAGGATGCCGCGCACGTAGTCCAGCAGGTCAGGTTCACTTTTGCTGCGTTCGTCCAGCATAATATAGTCCACGGCAAGTATCTTGCTTTTCCAGTTTACGTTGGCACCTATGTTGATGCGTTTCCACTGAAAGTCCAGCGTGGCCTTGAAACTGTGTTTCGGACGATATTTCAAGTACTTGCCGTCATTGCTTTTCTCCTTCATCTGAAGCGGGTCGGTATAGGTGTTCTCCAGGGCATTGCGTTTCTTGTAGTCGGCATCCCTCGGTTCGGTATATACATATCCCAGGTTATAGAGCAGCTTGGCGTTTTTGTTGAAGGTGTACATGCCGTTGGTGCTGATTTCCATTCCATAAATCTGTGCTTTGGACACGTTGTGGAACTGTGCCCCGATGCCGAAACCCTTGCCGTTCTTCAGCATTTGTATGGCGTCTGTAACGCTGTTTATCATGCTCAGGTCCGCATTGTTGAATAGGCCGAACTGGAATTCCACCATATCCTTGTATTGGGTATAGAAAGCGGCGACATCTGCAAATCCTTGTAAATTGCCTGCCTTGTACCCTTGCTTGAATCCCAGCTCGGCATTGAATCCTTTTTCCGGCTGTACGTTGTAGTTGGGATATACACCTACACCTCCGATGTCTTTGCGAAGGTATTTCTCGGTGATGGAGGGATTACGGTAACCCTGGCCGAAGCTGGCACGCAGGAAGCTGTAATCGGCTAGCTGGTAGTTCAGCCCGGCACGGAACACGGGGCGGAAAGGAATCTTGCTCCCGAAAACCTTTGTGTCGGCTTCCCGGTAGTGCTTGTCTATCCGGTAGTATTCGGCACGTACACCGGCCGATACGCTGAGGCGGTCCCAGAAGCGCTGGTTGTATTGCATATAAGCGGCAACATTGTCACTTTGATGTACTTCTTCCGTTTCGCCGGAGAAGGTGCGGATATGTTCGTAAGTCAGACCCGTGGTGATTTGTGCGCCGCCGTCCCATTTCTTGTTGAACTGATAGTCCAGATAATAGTCGTAATTCTTGTCCGTCCGTGTTGGTGATTGATTGCGCTTCGGATTGAGTACACCGGATAGCCAGGGAACCAGGTCGCTGGGTAGTTTCCCTTCAAGCAGTCCTCCCATGTCAGACGGCAGGCCGTTGCTCATTACCCAGGAGATGAGGTCGCAATAGTCGGCAGTGGTGGCATTGGGGAATATGTTGTCCAGAGAGCCGAAGACACCGTCCATCAAATCACTCAGCTTGTCGCTTCCCAGCCATTTGATAACTCCGGTCATCAGTGGCTGGAGGGCTGTGTAGTCTCCATTGGCAATGTTCTGGATGACTTGTGCGTTGGTGCCCATGTTGCCCAGAATATCCGTAATGGAGGCGGATTGTGTAGGGCGTACCACATTGTCCGCACTGTAGTAGAAACGGCCCTTTACTTTGTGTGAAGTACCTCTTTCAGGATTGGTGAAGTTGAAGAAAGGGTCAATGCGGAAGTTGTTGGACTCACGTCCCATATTAGTAAAGGGAGAGGGGCGGTAGGCCTCGCCGGGCGAGCGCCAGATGAAGAAATCCCCGTACTTGTTGGAAAGGAAATCCACGTTGAAACCGTAGTTCATCAGTTTCATACCCATATCCGGCTGATAGTAGGTGAGGTTTCCGTTGATGTGGAAACGTTTGTTGTAACCTTGTTGGCGGTAGCCCTCGTCGGTAAAGAGATTCAGTCCGCCGCTGACGTCAAAGTTACCGATGCGGCGGGAGTGGGTGAGGTCGAAACCTTCGTAGAGCGGATTGCGTACACCGCTGAAAAGGCTGTTGCGCAACAAGGGCTTTACCGGATATTTGTCCTCTTTCCAGAAAGATTTGTCACTCCATTGGTAATCGCTGTTGTCGGGGTCGTCATAGATTCCTACATAGGCACTGAAACGGGTCTGAGGGGTCAGTCCCGGCCGTGCGGTGCGTATGTTGATGATGCCGTTCAGGGCCGACGAACCATAGAGCACGCTGGAGGCTCCTTTGATGACCTCTACCTGCTGCACATTTTCCAGAGGTACGCTGTTCCAGTTGATGACTCCGTTTTGGGGGCTGAGCACGCTCATCCCGTCTACCAGTACCAGGCTGCGGGCACCTACGCTGTAAGTCCAGCCGCCACCGCCTCGAATGCTGGGTTGCTTGTCGATGATATCCACCCCCGGAATGGTCTGCAGTGTCGAGGTGATGTCTGTGGGAGCCTGGCGGGCAATGTCACTGGCCTTTATCAAATCCATGGAGACCGTCACATCGCTCAGCTTCTGTTCAAACCGTCCGGCCGAGACCACGACATCTTCCAGCAGGTTGGTGCTTTCCTTCATGTACACGTCTTTCTGCATAATGTCTCCTTTGCTGATGACGATGGGCATTGGCACATCCTCATATCCCACGTAGCTGAATACCAAATCTACACCTCCCGCCGGCAGGTGTACTTCGTATGCACCGTTTATGTCGGTCACTACGCCTTGCGTGTCTTTCAGCTTGTAGGTGACCGATGCCCCTGCAAGCGGTTCATTGGTCGTTGCATCATATACGTGCCCCTTCAATATCTGTGCAGATATGGAAAAGCTGAACAGTAACGCTGCGAATAGCGTTATTAGAATTCTTTTTTTCATAAGTCTGTCTTTTTGTGAATAGTTATATCAGAATGTTTGCAAAGTACGTGAGATATTATCAGATTATCAAGGTGTATTTTTATGAATTGATGCTACATATTTAAGATAAATTCGGGCTGTAGGTTCCAAATAGCCTCTTTAGTGGTCTATTATTCATTTCTTCAGAGAAAAGAGAGGATCTTTTTGTTTTTAGTAGGGAGATTGGCAGATATTGGAAAAAGTGCTATATTTGCTTACATGAAACTGGAAATATCAGATTGGAACATGATTCCTTATGCCGGGGCGTGGAGCCGGCAGACGGAGTGGTTTGACGCACTTGTACATGCCAAGCAGGCAGGAGAGTGCTATGTCAATCATATTGTGCTCTGCGAGCATCCCCATGTCTATACATTGGGGCGTAGCGGAAAAGAAGGGAATATGCTGCTGGGAGAAGAACAACTGCGTAGGATAGGGGCTACGCTCTATCATATTGACCGTGGCGGAGACATTACGTATCATGGTCCGGGACAGTTGGTCTGCTATCCTATTCTGAACCTCGAGGACTTTTCTTTGGGGTTGAAGGAGTATGTGCATCTGCTGGAAGAGGCGGTAATCCGCGTTTGTGCTTCGTTTGGCATCGCTGCCGGACGCCTGGAGAAGGCAACGGGCGTATGGCTGGAGGACGATACTCCCCGTGCCCGTAAGATTTGTGCCATCGGCGTGCGCAGCAGCCATTTTGTTACCATGCATGGGCTGGCACTGAATGTGAATACCGATTTACGTTATTTCAGCTATATCAATCCCTGCGGATTCATCGACAAGGGTGTCACCTCTTTGCAGAAAGAGCTGGGACGCGAGGTGCCGATGGAAGAGGTGAAGGAGCGTCTTTGTAAGGAGCTGGTAAATCTTTTGTCATGAACTATCTGGCACATATATTCCTTTCCGGTTCGAACAGAAAAGTACAGTTGGGCAATTTTGTAGGCGATGCTGTAAAAGGAAGTTCCTATAAAAAATATCCGCCGGATATGGCCAAAGGTATTCAGCTTCATCGCGCTATTGACGACTATACCGACCATCATCCGGCAGTCTGCGAGGTTGTGCATAGGCTTAAGCCTGAATTCGGACGGTATTCGGGGGTATTGCTGGATATTTATTTCGATTATTTGCTGGCTTCCCGTTTCGAGTCGTTTTCCGGGGTTTCCTTGAGGAAGTATACCCGGACTTTTTATCTTTCCCTTCTCTTGAACTATCGCTATCTTCCGCTACGCTTCAAACGTTTCATCTGGCATTTTATCCTGACCGACCGTTTGCGGAAATACGCCACTCTGAACGGAGTAAGAGAGTCTTTGAACATCATGGTGGAATATCATCATATTGATATATCCGTAGATAAGGCAATCCGATACCTTGAAGAGAGCAATGAGGAACTGTTTGCTGTGTTCCGGCCATTTTTTATTGAATTGCAGAAGTTTTGCACTGAATATCGGCATAATTATGAGTCACAACTCTAAGGACGAAGAAGAAATTCGTATCGTGTCGGCAAGGAATTAATTTCCTGCCGGCACGATATTTGTTTTTTGTATCACACGTTGTTAATTTCCTGCATGACATGTTATTGATATCTTGTGCCCTGCTTAATCAGCTTCCCGTACTCCGCT
>NZ_JAMZEE010000062.1:0-15382 GCF_024704895.1 Bacteroides muris (ex Fokt et al. 2023)
AAGTATAATTAATTAGATACAAGTAAGTTACATGCGAATATAAGAGCGGGAGATTTTTCTTTTTAGAGGAAAGGTAACGATTATAATCGTAAAAAGCATTTAAAAACATATCTTTGCACTGAAAAAAGAAAGAGCGGAATATAATTCTGATTCAGACAACTTGACACCTCCTAAAAACAATATGGTAAGAAGAAAGAAAAAGAAACAACCCCTAAAAATAAATTATCTACTGATATTTATAGTCTTGGTATGCTTGGTTTACGAACCTATACGACAAACCGTGTATGAAAAACACAGAGAAGAACAAAGTAGCACACAGCATACGTCCGAAAAACAAGATACAAAAAAAGAGGCCACGCCGTTCCATGCTGCCAATGGAACAAAACTGGAAATACCGGCTAAATTGAAACATGCCACCGAACAGATACTGTATCGGAAAGGATACACAGTATCCTACAACAAGGAGTTGAAAATACCCAACTGGGTAGCCTGGGAACTCACTCCCGAGAAGCTGGTGGAGCGTGAAAGCCGCACAGACAAGTTCCTCCCCGACCCCGACTTGCCAGAAGACGAGGCGGTAACCACCGACGATTACAAGGGAGCCGGCATGGACCGCGGACACATGTGTCCTGCCGGTGACAACCGCTGGCACTGGAAAGCCATGCAAGAGAGCTTCTACATGACAAACATTTGCCCGCAGAATCACAATCTGAACCGTGGCGACTGGAAAGAACTGGAAGAGTCATGCCGCCGTTGGGCACAAGAAGAAGGCAGGATATACATCGTATGCGGTCCTATTCTCTATGACCAATGTCACCGCACCATCGGCAAGAAGCACAAGATTACAGTGCCCGAAGCATTTTTCAAGGTCGTTCTGTGTGCAGACAGCAATCCCCCCAAAGCCATCGGCTTCATTTATAAGAATGCGTCGGGCAATCATCCGTTGGACAGCTACGTCAATACAGTGGACGAAGTAGAACGGATTACAGGTATCGACTTCTTCCCCGCCCTTCCGGATGAAATAGAAGAAAAGGTGGAAACCGAGTATGACTTGAAACTGTGGTAAAGGAGTTATTCCTTTACCCAGACATCTTGTTGAAATGTTCTTCGTAACCAGCATCCACTCTTTGCCTATCATTCAGAAGAAGCTCTCGCTTACATCTTTAATTGCTATTGATTTCATTAGCATATTATTAATAAGAAACACTTACCGGTATACCCGTTTCCCGTATCCGTTCCGCAATGCGATCCAGTTCCTCATGAGTGGCCTTCTGCAAATCATGGTCGGGCGTTTCACGGTCGATGGTATAAATCATCACTTGACGGGGAGCAATCTCCTTGACAGCTTCCAGCCAGGGAAGAACAAATTTATCGGATGTATTATTCATATCCTGTCCTTTATAACTTCCTTTGAGAAACATGGTCTGGATAATGCAGTTCCCTTTGAACGCTTTCATTCCTTCTATAATCTTCCGGATGGAATAATGTCCGGCAGGACGGTCAAGTACACGGACATACTCTTCATCCACCGTATCCAGTTTAAGGATGTTGTTGTCAATCTTGTTTAAAGCCTCAAATACGGCAGGACGATGGATAAAGGTAGAATTGCTCAGTACGCTCACCTTTGCATTCGGAAAATACTTGTCGCGCAAGGCAAGTGTATCTTCTATGATTTCGGGAAAACAAGGATGTGCCGTCGGTTCTCCATTACCGGCAAAAGTCAGTACATCCGGTGTAGGCCCGTTTTGCTGCATGTCCCGCAGGCGGGCTTCAAGGGCCGAACGGACTTCTTCGCGCGTAGGCAACGGCTGTTTGGGACGATGGTCGGCATTGAAACCACATTCACAATAAATACAGTCGAAGGTGCATACTTTGCCGTCTGCCGGCAATAAATTTATTCCCAAAGATACTCCCAGACGGCGAGAATGAACGGGACCGAATATGGGAGATGGATAAATGACAGTCATACTATTTATGATTTGACGATTTACGGTTTGATTAATGCTTAAACAATCTTACCGCTCCAAAGTTAAGTGAAAACTATGGTATCTGGCAATGTTCGGCTTGCAAAAGTTTACCCATAAAAGAAAATATTCCCTTTATAAAGCATAGATTTTATGCTATAAAAGTAAACTATACATTACATTTTATATGTTTTACTTGTTTATATGTAAAGCATACATTACATTTACAGACATCTAAATGTATAGTATTATGAGAAAGAACTATTTATTTCCAACCACTTTCAGAAAGATAGGTTGGTGTTTATTTGTCCCATTCGCCATCACGTCCTTCATCTGCCTCTTCGACGGCAGCAATGAAGATTGATTGAAGGTAAACGCGTTGTCAGTAATTCCCTGGGGTATTATCAAGAACTCTTTATTCGACGAGTTGAGTATGATAGGGCTTACGGCTTCACTCTTGTTCATAGCTTTCTCAAAAGAAAAGGTCGAAGATGAATGCATTGCCAATATTCGTTCAAACTCTCTTATCTGGGCTACCATAACAGCGTATTCCCTACTGATAGTATGCACTATGCTGATTTATGAAATGCAATATCTTAATTTTGTATTCATAGACTTGTTTATGATATTGTTTCTGTTCATCATAAAGTACAACATTGAACTTTATAAATTTAGGAGGAGCAACAATGACTAATACAATAAGGGTAGAAAGAGCCATCAAGCATATGACCCAACAGCAATTGGCTGAAGCCATAGGAGTGAGCCGGCAAACCATCAATGCCATAGAATCGGGAAAGTATGTCCCTTCCATCTTGCTGTCATTGAAAATATCAGAGATATTCGGAAAGACTGTAAATGAAATTTCCATGCTGGAAGAAAGTGACAGATAAAGAGAAGGCTCTAAAAAACTGTTTTAATTTTATTTCAGTTTTCTTCTGAGCAACCTGAAAAATAAAATTAAAACAGTTTCTAAAACTTGATACGCAGTTGCATCTGCAAGTCCGCTTTCCTATTTCCCGGTATCTCATCATTGCCCGAACCAATCGTCTGCCTATCCTGATAAACCGTCTGTCCGAACTTGGCAAGAAACATGAAGTTCTTACTCAAATCATATCGCAGATGAGTGGAGTAACGGAATCCTTTGCCATAGAAGGAAGGGGTATAGAAAGTATATAACAATCCACGCTCGGAGGCGTAAACACGCGAATCGTAATCGTCCGTATGAAACCAGGTTCCCTGCACGGAAACCGACAGAGGGAAGGGGAAAGTGTACGAGCAAAGTTGAGTACACTGATAACCTTGCCGTCTATCAAAGCGATACCCTTCCCCATCCTGCTGGCGGAAGTGGTTATAATCTATTGTAGTACGAAAGATATATCTTCCCGCCATATAGGTCAACCGATAACGGAGTTTATGGTGATAGATAGGTTCGATAACTGTACCGCTTGTACCCGTCACGTCTCTTTCTTTCTGTTTGTACCGATAATTAAAATACATCGAAAGGCTCTTTCGAGGAGTATAAGCAACCTGAAACATGGCATCCGCTCCCTTTGAGGGCTTACTTATACGGTATTTCCACCAAGGAAAAGAAAACATATCCAGTGAAGCGAAAAACTTCCAACGGGCGAAAGGTGTGGCCTCTGCTGCCAGATACCATCCGTTCTCATTCTGCAGCATACTGCTTTCGCCAAAGGAATGCCCAAACAAAGTCCAATAATCATATGAATAATACCGGTGAACAAGTAGCAGATGATAATCGGAAGAAAGATTATACTTCAGCCGGTTCAGCAACGCATAGCCTTTACTGCCGGTTGCCGCTTCCCCTACCCAGACAAAACGGCCCAGACGATACCTATAATCCATGCCCACGTTATAGAAATCACTTCCATGAAGATTGTACTTTGCATACTTGTTCAACCGAGGCTCGTAAGGACGGTTGAAAAAATAATAAATCCCCGTTACTCCCACCTTCAGAGAATTCTTTTCATAGGTCATGTTTCCACCTATTACCTGCAAGGCAAAGGCATTCATCTTATCTGCCTCCTTCTGCGTGCGATGCAATCCCGTCTTGTAAATGGAAGTTATCTCGCCATCCTCCACCACACCGTCCATGGAGCGATGCGAATAGAAAGCCGAAATATCCAAGTAAGGCAATACTCCCACCGTTGCCGCCGCTCCCCGGAAATAATTGTACTCATCAGTAGAACTATGCTTACGGATGCCTCCGGTACGATATTCTGCCGTAGACATAGAGAATGTTTTTCCTAAACGGAAATCCGTACTGAGTACCAGTCCCTGCCCGAAGCTCAGACGGTAATTGCCCAATGCCAAAGCCTTCAGCCTTCCCAGATTCTTTATCAGAAAATAGAAAGAATAGTAATCATAGCCTTTTCCGTTGTGCAGGGCAAAGAAAGGTTCTCCGGCATCCTTCTCTCCCGTCATGCCTATCTGAAGATAATCTCCGTAATGAAAACCATAGCGCAAAGAATGGTAAGGGGAAGGTCCCAGGTAATTCTTTTCGTATCCTTTACGGATATAGAACGGCACGTCCAACCGTGCCAATGTTTCGTGTTTCCCGTATTTCAGTATAGATTTTAAAGCAGGATACCCCCTACCCGCTTTCACTGCCCGCACACAGACAAAGGGCAGCAGTAGGTCGATGGTACGTTTATCCATCTCCTCCACCAGCTGCAATTCATAAATGGTCTGCATCTGTCCGTGTATATAGACATAAGCCAGAAGATTCTCTATCTGTATATCCGTAAGAAAAGGAAACTGCTCCAATTGCCGTTTAGTGGCGGCATTGAGGTTGACAGGCTCTTGCAGACGTCGAGACAACTCCTCCAATTCATCTTCCCAACCGTATTCTTCCTCATTCCCGATGGAAAGTTGTTCCAGATTTTCTTCCAAAAGAAGCAAAGGCTGTTCTTTCTGAAGGCCGGATGTATTTTGAGCTTCAAGCATAGGAGTCATTGACAGCATACTTACAAAAACTCCTATCTTGAGTAATTCCATTAATAGTAGGTCATTTTCATGTTTTGGGAAGCGAAGTTACCTTAAATAAGTTAATTGAGCAAGGAAAAATCAACATAATGCAACAACATTACACAGAATGGTGTACTTTTGCAACATGAACGCAAGGCTTAACATAGTAATACTCATCATGTTTCTTTCTCTCGGAAGCCTGAAATGCTTTGCGCAGCAACAACCTCGGCCTGCTGCACAAAAGAGTGTCTATCTTACTCCCATGTGCGTTCACGAAGGAGATACCATCCCTTATGTCAAGCTCCCCACTGTCTACATCTTCAAGCCGCTCAGGTTCAAGAACAAGCGCGACATGAACAAGTACTACAAACTCATCCGTGACGTAAAGAAGGTACTTCCCATTTCCAAGGAGATTAACCGTGCCATCATCGAAACCTACGAATACATGATGACCCTGCCCACCGAAAAAGCCCGCCAGAAACACATGAAAGCAGTAGAGAAAAGCTTGAAGGAGCAGTACACTCCCCGCATGAAGAAGCTGACCTTTGCCCAGGGCAAACTGTTGATAAAACTGGTAGACCGACAGACCCACTCCACCGGATATGAACTGGTGAAAGCATTCATGGGCTCTTTCAAAGCCGGGTTCTACCAGGCTTTCGCCGCACTCTTCGGCGCCAGCCTGAAAAAGCAATACGACCCCATGGGAGAGGATGCACTGACCGAACGGGTGATACTGATGGTGGAAAGCGGGCAGCTTTGATAATCTCTGATAACCCAAGCCGTGACTCTTAGAAAAGAGCTCATCTGAATCTCATACATGTTGACAACATTGTTACAAATGTAAAGAAACAAAATATAACACGTTGATTTACAAAGAAAACAATTGTTGATAACAGAATGAACCAATTGTTGATTACTCCGCTTATTCGGGTTGCACCTCCCCTACCATCGGAAGTTCTTTCCATCCTTCGCCAAAGGCATCGTACGCATCGGTAACCACCACAAAAGACTTAGGATCCACTTCCCTTATCTTCTGCTTGATGCCTATCACTTCCTTATAGCTTACCACAAGAAACAACATTTGCTTGTCCGCCTTGGTATAAAGACCGCTGCTCTTGATGCAAGTGGCCGTACGGTCCAAATCCTTCAGAATATAATCGTGCAAGGCAGTAAGCTGCATGTCACTGATCACAAACAGTATCTTGTCGTTCTTCTCGCCGTTTATCACGTATGCCAATACCCTCGAAGTAACAAAAATGGCAATGAGCGAATAAAAAGACAAGTGCCACGAGGGTTGCGTGGCGTCATCCGGATTGCCGATGCCGAAACCGATAACCAGCAGTCCGAAACCCACCACAATGCCATCTACCAGCAATATCGCCTTCGAAAAACGTATATGACAGTATTTCTGCAATATCATCGCCACGATGTCCGTGCCCCCTGTAGTAGCCTGGCTACGCACTACGATGCCACAGCCCACCCCAATGACCACCGCACCAATCACGGAAGTCAACATCAAATGGTCTGACATATCCAGACTTCCGCCCAACAACTGCGTAGGGTCCAACCGGTGGAGCGCTTCCTCGGAAGGATAGGAGAGGAAAGACAGCACATTCATGGCAAGCGGGGTGAAAAGTGCCGCCACGATGGTACGTGCTCCAAGTTTCGCTCCCAATACCAATACGGAAATTATCAGCAAAGGAATATCAAACATATAACCGAACGTACCTACCTGAACGGAAGGAAACAAGTTATGAAGCACGATACTGGCCCCATACACCCCGCCGGGAACAAGATTGTAAGGATTGATAAAATACACGAAACCTGCCGCCAGAATAGTACAACCTACAAAGATGCCTATCCATGAAGATATTATCTTTTTCATACTGGTATGATTTTTATATATATACGGCAAATATACAAAATTATAGGAAAACATCAGGTATATGCCGTAAGATAAATTACAGAACAGACGTGGCTCTTTCGTTCATCTAAGGGAGTTAAAGGGAGTAGAAGAAGTTATCGCCCTTCGGGCTCAAGAGTTAAAGGTCGATAGCTTAACATCTGCTTCCTTGCCGGAAGCGTTATGAACAGGATTCAACTACTGATTCGCATAAATAATAAAAAGACAGTAACCCTTCTTCCGGATTATTTTGCAATCTGTTGAAAATATTGTTGGTAACAGGAAAATACATCACAACAAACAACTGATTATCAATAAATAAATACTGTTAATAACCAAATAAACCGTTGTTCATTCTCTTTCCCGTTTCCACCTAATTATTCCATCCATGGATGGAATAAACACGATATATTGACAGCTTATCAACAAGCTTGTTAATACTGCTGATCATGCCATTCCGTTATATTATACATAAAGAAAACAGGGCTTATCTCAGTTTCTTGAATAAGTCCCAGATGACAATACCTGCCGTGACCGATACATTCAGCGAATGCTTCGTACCGTACTGGGGAATTTCAATGCAACCGTGCGAATGGTCAATCACCTCTTGTTGGACGCCCTTCACTTCGTTTCCCATTACCACGGCATACTTTTCAGTCTTGTCAAGCACCAGTTCGTCCAACATCACGCTGCCTTCTGCCTGCTCCACGGAATAGACCGTGTATCCTTCGGACTTAAGGTTGTCAACAGCTTCAACAGTGTTATCAACATACTTCCAATCTACTGTGAATTCCGCTCCCAAGGCAGTTTTGTGCATCTCCGGATGGGGCGGGGTAGCCGTAATGCCACAAAGATAGATGCACTCAATGCGGAAAGCATCCGAGGTACGGAAGACGGAACCTATATTATGGAGACTGCGGATATTATCCAATACCACCACCAAAGGTAGCTTTTCGGCTTCCTTAAATTCTTCTATGCTGATACGATTCAGTTCCATTATCTTCAGTTTACGCATGACGATGTTATTTAATACATTATTATACAATAATTTATATGCTATCTGACAAACACTGGACTTTGTCACGTCAGACACCAGTGTCTGTCAAACAGGACAATATCCCTTGTTTCCATTGATACTGCAAAGATACTTTTTTCCGTTTATATCCCAGTTAATAACCGTTGAAAAGGTGTCGATACAACAGGGAAACAATTTTAAAAATAATCCTTGCATTATTCAAAGGTCTGCATATCACGATACCGCAACGAACAAACCAAAAAAGTTAAGAAGAACTTTCAAGGGTTGCTTCAACATATTTTTCAGTCCGATTTCATCGATTTATAACCCTAAAGTTATTAACTTTGCATATTATTAACAACATGTTAATGCTGTTTTACAGAAGTCTTATTATCAACGGATAAAACTCAAAACTCCGGTTTATAAGCATAAGGGTAAAATTCGGCTTGATACTAATAACTTCATGGGCAAGAAAAATCACATTTATTTGTCCACACTATTAACAGCCTATCATCACTATCAAAAGATTTTAAAAGAAGAAAGAGAAATTAAAAAATATGATTATGGATAATCTTATAGAAGCTATCAGACAGCTGAAGCAGAAGAAGAACGCAGTTATTCTGGGACACTACTACCAGAAAGGTGAGATACAGGATATAGCCGATTACGTGGGCGACAGCTTGGCTCTGGCACAATGGGCGGCACGGACGGAAGCGGACATTATCGTGATGTGCGGTGTGCACTTCATGGGAGAAACGGCAAAGGTGCTTTGTCCCGACAAGAAGGTACTGGTGCCCGACATGGCGGCAGGCTGTTCGTTGGCAGACAGTTGTCCGGCAGACAAATTCAGTCAGTTTGTCAAAGAGCATCCCGGATATACGGTGATATCCTATGTGAACACAACGGCTGCCGTAAAGGCGGTGACCGATGTGGTGGTAACTTCTACCAATGCAAAGCAAATCGTGGAAAGCTTCCCCAAAGATGAGAAAATAATCTTTGGACCGGACCGGAACTTGGGCAATTATATCAACTCCGTTACCGGAAGAAATATGTTATTATGGAATGGCGCATGCCATGTACACGAGGAATTCTCGGTTGAAAAGATTGTTGAAATAAAACAGCAACATCCCGATGCGGTGGTACTGGCACATCCCGAATGCAAGAGTACGGTCTTGAAACTGGCTGATGTGGTAGGATCTACGGCAGCTTTGTTGAAGTATGCAGTGGCGCATCCCGAAAAGAACTATATCGTGGCCACCGAAAGCGGTATCTTGCACGAGATGCGGAAACAATGCCCGCAGACAACGTTTATTCCGGCTCCTCCCAACGACAGCACTTGCGCCTGCAATGAATGCGGCTACATGCGACTGAATACATTGGAAAAGCTTTATGATTGCTTGAAAAACGAATCACCGGAAATAAAGGTGGATGCCGAGATTGCAGAAAAAGCAGTGAAACCGATTAAGAGGATGTTGGAAATATCGGCTCAACTGGGGTTGTAATCCTCCGTCATCTTATAACACCGGTACTCCCCCCGATTCTCCTTCTGGGAGGAGGAGAATCGGGGGGAGTACTTTGGCTTTATTTCATCAGGAACCTGCAAAGTTTAGCGGTGGCCAATGCCCGGTGACTGATTTTATTCTTCAGTTCATTCCCCATTTCGGCAAAAGTCTGCGTATATCCTTCGGGAATGAATATGGGATCGTAACCGAAGCCTGAAGTGCCTTTTTTGTTTTCTGCGATTTCTCCTTTCACAATGCCCTCAAACAGATGTTCCTTTCCGTCGATGATAAGTGCAAATACGGTACGGAATTGCGCTTTCCGGTTATTGATGCCCTCCATGTCTTTCAGCAATTTCTTCATGTTTGCTTCCGAATCGTGTGCATCGCCAGCATAACGGGCGGAATATACACCCGGTGCCCCGCCAAGGGCCTCCACTTCCAAGCCGGTATCATCGGCAAAACAGTCCAGATGATAGTTATCGAAAATATATCTTGCTTTTAGCAAAGCATTTCCTTCAAGAGTGTCTGCAGTTTCCGGAATGTCAGTATCACATTTGATATCCTTCATGCTGAGAAGTTCGACCTTCTCTCCCAGGATGTCGGTCACTTCTTCCAGTTTGTGTGAATTGTTGGTGGCAAATACAAATTTCTTTCTCATATCATGTTCTCCTCATACCTGTGTGGCCTATACAAGTCTCTATTTCACTTTCAACCGGTCGAACCCTTCTCCGTATACCCCGATGACGGAGCTTTGTGAGATGAAAGCGTTCGGGTCTATGTCTTTCACCAGCCTGAATATTTCTATCGATTGGCGTTTGTAGGCAAGGACAACGAGTACCTTCACGTTGTGCTTACTGTACCAGCCGGTACCGTCGAGCACTGTTACACCACGATGGGTTTCCTTGGTGATGCGGTCGGCAATCTTGTCGTATTCTTTGGAGAAGATGAAGAATTGCACGGACTGTCGTGCGCTGTTTATGATGTAGTCCAGTACAAAACCTATGATAAACAGGGTTACAAAACCGAATATCACCCGTCGCCAGTCGTGGAAGATGAAATAGCAGGAACTGATGATGACAACGTCGCAAGCCATAATCATGCGTCCCAGCGTCACGTCCTTGTATTTGTTGATAATGGCGGCAATGATGTCCGTGCCTCCCGTACTTCCGTTGTTGTTGAATACTACTCCCAATCCTGTACCGCACATGGCCGCACCTATCAGGCAAGCCATGAAGTCCTGCCCTTCGCCCAGAAGCTGGGGGAGTGTTCCGTCGGCCCCTTTCATCAGTTCCTGAAAAATCCAAAGGAGAAATGTCAGTCCGAAGATGGCAAACGTGGTGCGGATGCTGAATCGGGGACCGAGTATCTTGATGGCAAATGTCATTAACACGGCATTAATGATGAAGTAGGACCACTGGATGGGAAATCCCGTGGCGTAGTACAGGATGGCGCTGATACCGGTAGTGCCTCCGGTGGTAATTTGGTAGGGAAGCAGAAACGCCACCCATCCCAAGGCATAGCTGATGAGTCCGAAAGTAATGAAGACATAATCCTTCACTTCTCTCATCACTTCCGCTTTGGTTGGCTTTGTAATCTTCATATTGATTAAAGTTACAGGTACGGATGATGAGTGATGAGTCATAGGTTCACTCATCATCCATTATTCATTTATTTTACAACGATGTTTACAATCTTCTTCGGCACTACGATTACCTTGACGATGGTCTTGCCTTCCATCCATTTTTCAGAGCGTTCGTCGGCCAATACGGCAGTCTGTATCGCATCCGATGCCGCATCTGCGGGGAACTCCATGTTGAACCGTGCCTTTCCGTTGAAGGAAACTGTGTAGTTGACCGTATTTTCCACCAAGTATTCTTCGTTGTATACCGCCCACTTGGCATCGCATATGGATCCTGCATTGCCCAGTGTCTCCCACAACTCTTCGCATACATGCGGAGCAAAGGGAGCCAGAACGATGATGAACTGGTTCAGGATTTCCTTCTTGCTGCATTTCATTCCGAACAACTCGTTCACGCAAATCATGAAAGCACTGATACTTGTGTTGTAAGAGAATTGCTCGATGTCTCCCGTCACTTTCTTGATTAGTTTATGGAGGGATTTCAATTCTTCCTTGGTGGCAGGTTCATCCGTTACCAGATAATTGCCGTTGCGGTCGTAGAACAATGACCAGAACTTCTTGATGAAGCGGTGTACACCGTCTATTCCGTTCGTATCCCACGGCTTTGATTGTTCTACCGGTCCCAGGAACATTTCGTACATACGGAGAGTGTCGGCACCGTATTTTTCGACAATCATGTCGGGATTGACCACATTGAACATGGATTTACTCATCTTCTCCACAGCCCATCCGCAGATGTACTTGCCGTCTTCCAGAATAAACTCGGCGGTTTCGTATTCGGGACGCCATGCTTTGAAAGCTTCAAGGTTCAGGACATCATTGGACACGATATTCACATCCACATGGAGTGGGGTAGTGTCGTACTGGTCTTTCAGGTTCAGGGATACGAATGTATTGGTATCTTTGATGCGATAGACAAAATTGCTCCGTCCTTGAATCATACCTTGGTTCACCAGCTTTTGGAACGGTTCTTCGGCTATGGAAAAGCCAAGGTCGTGCAGGAATTTATTCCAGAAGCGGGAGTATATCAAGTGGCCGGTGGCATGTTCGGTGCCGCCTACGTAAAGGTCTACATTGTGCCAGTATTCATCTGTTTTCTTATCTACAATTGCCTGGTTGTTGTGCGGGTCCATGTAACGCAGATAATAGGCGCTTGAACCGGCAAATCCGGGCATAGTATTGAGTTCCAGCGGGAAGACGGTGATATTGTCTATCTTTTCGTTTTCTACAACACATTTGTTCACAGTGTCCCAAGCCCATTTTGTGGCATGTCCCAACGGCGGTTCACCGGTTTCGGTAGGCAGGAATTTGGCTACTTCGGGCAGTTCCAAGGGCAGGGCGCTCTCGTCAATCATGTAAGGCATGTTGTCCTTGTAGTAAACCGGGAACGGTTCGCCCCAATAGCGCTGGCGTGAGAAAATGGCATCGCGCAGACGGAAGTTCACCTTTACACGTCCCAGGTTGTGCTCTTTCACGTATTTCTTGGTAGCGGCAATCGCTTCCTTGATGGTCAGTCCGTTCAATGAAAGGTCGCAATAGGGAGTAACGTCTTCGCGTGGAGAGTTGCATACGATACCTTCCTTGGCATCGAAGCTCTCTTCGCTTACATCACAACCTTCTACCAGCGGGCGGATTTCGAGGCCGAAGTGCTTGGCAAAAGCATAGTCACGGCTGTCGTGTGCAGGCACGGCCATGATGGCTCCTGTGCCATATCCGGCAAGTACATAGTCGCTTATCCAAATAGGAACAGCCTCACCAGTGAAGGGATTGAGGGCATAGCTTCCGGAAAACACGCCGGTAACGCTGCGGTCGGCAATACGTTCACGTTCGGTACGCTTCTTGGTGCGTTCCAGATAAGCATTTACTTCGTCTTTCTGTGCATCGGTCGTGAGTTGCGATACCAGTTCGCTTTCGGGAGCCAAAACCATGAAGGTAACGCCGAACATAGTGTCTGCACGGGTGGTGAAGATAGTGAATTCCAGGTCGCTGTCTTTCACTTTGAATTGTATCTCCGCACCTTCACTGCGTCCTATCCAGTTTTTCTGTGTTTCCTTCAGGGATTCAGTCCAGTCAATGGTATCGAGTCCGTCCAGCAAGCGTTGTGCATAGGCAGATACACGAAGGCACCATTGGCGCATCTTTTTCTGGACAACGGGGAAACCACCGCGTTCGCTGACACCGTCCACCACTTCGTCGTTGGCAAGTACGGTTCCCAGCTGCGGGCACCAGTTCACCATTGTTTCACCCAAGTAGGCGATGCGGTAGTTCATCAAGATTTCCTGCTGTTCCTTTTCGCTTTTGGCATTCCACTCTTCGGCAGTGAAGTGCAGTTCTTCGCTGCATGCGGCGTTCAGTCCTTCGTTTCCGTATATCGGGAAAGCATCTATCAGTTCTTGGATGGGACGGGCTTGCTTTTGGTCGTTGCAGTAGTAGCTGTTGAACATCTTTTGGAAAGCCCATTGTGTCCAGTGGTAATATTCCGGGTCGCAAGTACGGATTTCCCGGTTCCAGTCGAAGGAAAATCCTATCTTATCCAACTGTTCACGGTATCGGTTGATATTGTTGACGGTCGTAATTGCAGGGTGCTGTCCCGTTTGTATGGCATATTGTTCTGCTGGAAGACCGTAAGCATCATATCCCATGGGATTCAGTACATTGAAACCTTGCAGTCGTTTGTAGCGGGCGTAAATATCTGAAGCGATGTATCCTAGCGGATGACCTACATGCAATCCTGCACCGGAAGGGTAGGGGAACATGTTCAGTACATAGAATTTTTTCTTCGTTTCGTCTTCCGTCACTTGGTAGGTTTTGTTTTCCACCCACCTTTTCTGCCATTTCTTTTCAATTTCCCTGAAATTGTATTCCATAGTGGTACTAATTAATATTTTGTTGAAAACATTGTTTATTCAATGGTTAAAACCGGTTAGTATCCGGTTGATATCGGTGCAAAGTTACGGGTTTATTTTCAGATTTGTAGCGAAGTAACATAAAAAACAATGGCAAAGGCTTGATAATTCACTTTTTATTGCCTAGATTTGTGATGTGCTTTTAAAACTAATTTTTCATTTATAATACAAACAGTAACTAAATTAATTCAATAGGATATTTTCTAAAAGATTTTTAGGATATAGCGAAGGATGAAGTCTGGGAAGATTTCATCCTTTGCGTTATTGTGTTGAAGAAGAAAGTCGTATCTTTGCGCGACTTATCGGAAGTGTATGAACGCAATGAAAAATTATACTTATCATCTTGTCGCCGTCCTTACGGTAGGTATTTGGGGGCTGACCTTTATTTCAACGAAAGTATTGATTGGACATGGCCTTTCCCCGCAAGAAATATTCTTCCTTCGTTTCCTGATAGCTTATCTGGGCATCTGGTTTATTTCTCCACGAAAACTGTTTGCTGATAATTGGAAAGATGAATTTTGGTTGTTTTTAGGAGGTATAGCAGGCGGTTCATTTTACTTTTTTACGGAAAATACAGCTTTAGAGATTACATTGGCTACGAATGTGGCATTTATTGTCTGTACGGCACCGTTGCTCACGACCATTCTTTCTTTGTGGATTTACAAGAAGGAAAAGGTTACCCGTGGATTGATGGCTGGTTCTTTGCTGGCGTTGGTTGGTGTGGCATTGGTGGTTTATAATGGTAGTTTTGTATTGAAGATTTCTCCTTTAGGTGATTTCCTTACTTTGCTTGCAGCTTTTTCCTGGGCATTCTATAGCTTAATAATGAGGAAAATGTCCAACCGTTATGGTATAACTTTCATTACCCGTAAGATATTTTTTTATGGAGTATTGACTATTCTTCCTGCATTTCTGATTCATCCCTGGCAGTTCGACATTATTAGGCTTTTAGAACCGGCTATTCTGTTCAATCTGCTTTTTCTTGGTGTGTTGGCTTCCTTAATCTGCTTTGTAGTCTGGAATGTAATATTGAAACAATTAGGAACAATAAGAGCTTCCAACTATATTTATTTGAATCCTCTCTTCACTCTGGTAGGTTCTGCTTTTCTGCTTGGCGAACAGCTTACTATAGTTGCTTTGATGGGGGCGGTGCTGATATTGGGGGGAGTTTATTGGGCAGGAAAGATAATGAAATAGGGTTTCATTAACTTATGGACAACTGATAGATAAGTATTTAAAATAATAAAAGACGTCACCCTATATTAAAAGTAATGTTTTTTTAATGTATTACTCCCATCTAATATGAAGTGTACTTCTTTTTCCAATTCCACAAAATGGTTGTACGATACATGGTGGGGGAAAAGATGTGTCAAATGCTTGCACACATATCCCTTTTAACGTGAGTTCGGGATAAGGAACGCCATGAAACAGTTGAATCGGCAGCTTGAAAAAGTTGCCGATTCTTTTG
>NZ_JAMZEE010000063.1:0-14408 GCF_024704895.1 Bacteroides muris (ex Fokt et al. 2023)
GGGGAGTCGGAGATATACCATTCTTTATTTTTAGATTATGCAAACTAACAGTGTAGATTTAACATACCCACAGGGTTTTTCCAACTTCACAAATATGTAATGAAATGCGTAACGAGGGTAAAAAAAGAACCCTTGAACTATCTCTAATTCAAGGGTTTTCTAAAAGTGAAAGTTTTTTTGGTGGTGCCACCAGCAACCGAAAACGGTTTGATATGGCACTATCTCTCAGTAAGTTATATCTTTGCTACGATGTAAGTCCCTTGAATAAGGTTTTCACAGCTTTGCACTGTTCAACACAAGTTTGTATCTTGGGTACGATTTCTGAATGCGAAGATAGTACATTTTCTGATATTAAATTCTTTAATTTAGATTTTTGTTAGTAAGTCGATGAAATTATTTATTTAGAATATCTATACATCTATCTAACATGACTTCATTGTCAATTATTACAATATGCAGTTTTTTTCTTGTCCTAGTGATTATTTGATATAACATTTGTCTTTGCGAATAATAAGTATTATCAGCAATTAAATCTCCTTGAGAATTATATTTAAAAGAGTCATCTATGACTATCACAACGTTGTCGAACTCTTGACCAACTACAGAATGTGCACTTTCTGTATCACCGGATAAGTATGCTTCATAATGGAAGGTTGAGCGCGTTCCCGGTGTGTAATTAGGCACTTTCCAGTTTTTCTTCGATAATTCTTGCAGCAATGATTTTGCAGAAAAATAATTTTTGCAATATGTAAGTTCAATGTTGGGATAGTCTATGTTGGATATATTCTTTTTGAGATTGAAAAGTTGTCTTATAAAATATGCAATTTCTTTATTTGTTCTAATTTTATCTGTTAGCTTATAGGGGGTACATGATAATTCTTTTTCAATCCTTTCTTTGGTATGGTAATTTTTCTCATTATCACGCAAGTATTGGTTTTCATCGTATGAGAATATGCATTTTTTATTGAAAGTGCGTACTTCTTCTATATATTTATCAAATTGATATGGATACATTCGTTGGGCTTCGTCAATTATAATTAAGTCAAAATCTGTCGTATTCGGAGCATATTTAGGCATATGTATGCTCCAGCCATATTCTTCCATTAAGATCTTGTGACCACTATTTAGTGGAGCACAATGTAAAATAAGTACTTTTTCGCCTTTCCGAATGCTTTCTTTAGCTATATGATAAGTCAATAATGTTTTGCCTGTTCCTGCACTACCTGTTAAAGCTATGAATTTTGTTGTTGCGTCAGATAACTTTGTTCGGATTTCATTATATATTTGTTCTTGTTGGACTGTAAGAAAATATCCTTCTGCCATAAATTTTTCAGGAGAATTGAAAGGAGAAACTAAATAGTCGGATGGATTAAATAAATCATCAATATTGTTGAATGTTACTACTTCTTGAAGAAACAGCTTGTTGCACAACTCATTAAAAGTCGCTTCTTTTATTTCATTATTACTATCTTTTATTATGAGTTTATAAAGCTTATTTTCGTTTAAAATATAGGTATAGATATAAACTTCCTTATCCAAGAACTCGAGGTAGTATCTATTCTTTTGCTGTTGTTTGAATATCTTGTCTATTGAACTCTCCGTTTTTATTTCTATGTTGATAATATAATTATCACCAAATCTAAGTAAATCAAATTCTTTTCCAATTTGTGGTATTGAATATCCTAAATAATAGTTGTTAACAATGGTGATGTTATTTTTTATTTTTAATAATTCATTCACAAAAGACTCTATACCATTAAGCTCGTAATCTTTTATTCCACTGATTATTCCGTAACTATTCATAAGTTTTTGGAATAGTGTATTACTTAGTTTTCGATAAGCTTCTATGATAGATAGAATATTGACACTTTTCATAGGGCAAATTTGCAAATACTAATTTTAAATATGATGATAATTTTTACTTGGTGTTTCATCTCTTTGGGCTATTCCAATAATATCCTCCATTTTTCTGTGCCCCTCTAAACTCTATCAAATCTAATCTAACCAAAGAATTTAAGTAGCGTTTAGCAGTCGGAACACTTTTGCCTATTAATCCTGCAATCTTAGACGAATTAAGTCCAGGATATTGCTTGATGATATTTAGTACTTCCTGTTCTTTTGAGTTTACAGTATCATTTACAGTATCATTTACAGTATCATTCTTGATACTGATACCTCTTTTGAATATAACCGTAAACATCCCGTCCGTATGAAATTCCGGTTCAGGAAGATTTGCTTCTCTCATAGCTTCTTGCATACGGGGAATACCGGATGCAACTCTTTCTACCAAGTGCATACGGGTAAATAATCCGAATATTAGCGGATTACGTGTCATGCTTTTGTGTCCAAAGTCTTTAGCTACAACAGGTAAAAGTCCTCCGGGATTGGAAATCTCTACCCGGTCTTCAAACATTTCTATCATAATGCTTGCGCCTTGTTCGTAGTAATCACGGTGCGACAGGGCGTTTATAATAGCTTCTTTAAATACGGTCAGAGGGATTTCCCAAATTTCCTCTCTTGGTCCTGTTCCCTCTATTTTATAAGCTACTTGCAGTTTGCTTTCCAGCCAAGACATAGCCTGTAAATACTGTTGGTACAATGAACCTCTGAAAGTTTTGTCATCTATAATATAGACTTTATTCGTTCCCTTGAAAAGAACACATCTTGTAACAACGTGTGGAAACTTTCGTTCAGGTTGTTTTCCAAAGAACATCGCTGCACCGTTCTTTGCCGTTCCATTCTCGGTAAACAGTTCCAAGTTCTCAAATATTTGTTTGTCGGGTGTGGATGGACTAAGTTTGGCTTCTGTTCGGAAATCCTTAATCATCTGTTCATCCGCATCCGTGTAGATATTGAACCAATGGCAGGGTATATGGTCGAAAAAGATTTTGTTACATTCCTGAAAGAAGCTGCGCATTTCTTCGGCTGTGCGAAGTTTTTGCGAGTTCGCTCCCTCACGCACATAGATAGAACCGGAAAATATATAAGGTTTATCTTTCCCTGACGGAACATCAATTACCCAAACTGTCTTATCCTCGATATTTACCGCATACATATCACAATGGAGAGCCGGAGATATTTCACTGATAGAGCCTTGAATGGCTGAACGTTTGTCATTTTCCAAACCTGTACCAATAATCTGTCCGTTATCATCTACGCCGATAAGCAAATATCCTCCGTCAGCATTAGCGAAAGCGCAAATTTCCTCTGTTAGTTCACGAACCTTTGAAGGAACACGAACTTTGAACTCTACATTATAGCCTTCTCCGCTATCGATGAGTGATTGTATGGTTTCTGTATTCAGCATAAGTTTTTATGACGATGATACAAAATTAGTTATTATGAAAATTAATCAATTCTCGTTTTCTTCAGCCATTTTTTTATATCCCCAATCAACCAAATATTTAATGAATGGAATAAGCTCCTTGCCTGTCTCGGTTAAAGAGTATTCGACTTTTGGGGGAACTTGGGGATACATTTCACGATGAATCAAATTATCCATTTCCAACTCTCTCAAGGTTTGTGTGAGCATCTTTGTACTTATGTCGGATATTTCACGGCTCAGTTCACCATATCGCATAACCGTATGTTTTGACAGAGCCCAAAGAATACGTCCTTTATATTTCCCTCCTATCCGTTGGAAAGCAAAATCAAGCACACAAATATCTTTTTTAATGTTCTTATTCATTTTTATTTGAGCACATTAATTTGATAATCAATATTCGATACCTTTTAGTCTGTATCATACTAAATTGTACATACTTGATACAAAGATAGTAAACATTTAACTTTGTGGGAAATATTAAAAGCATAAAAATGAAAAAACAGAAAGCATTAATTCTTATAGACCTCCAAAATGATTATTTTGAAGGTGGATTATATCCACTGGTAGGCAGTTTGGATGCTGTATTAAAAGCGCAAAAACTTATACATTATTTTAGGTTAAATTCCCTACCAGTTATATATATACGGCATATTTCATCTAGACAGGATGCAACTTTTTTTCTACCTGATACTATAGGGGCAGAAATACATAGCAGTGTTACTCCAATAAAAAACGAAGATATAATTATTAAACATTCTCCGAACAGTTTTTACCAGACAGAATTAAATAATTTGTTACGATCCAAAAATGTCACAGATGTAGTTATTTGTGGTATGATGACACACATGTGCGTGGATGCTACCGTAAGAGCAGCTAAAGACTTGGGATATAAATGCACTATAATACAGGACGCTTGCGCTACTAAAGCTTTAGAATTTCAAGGTTTTAAGGTAGAAGCAGAAAAAGTACAAGCTGTTTTTTTAGCTGCATTAACACCATTTTATGCCACTATTATATCGACTGACGAGTACATAAAATCATGTTTAACGACACTTTAAATTAAAGAAAATGAAAAGAATCCTTGAATTGAGCATATTTCAGTTATTGTCTGAATATACTCAACACAAAGCATCTGTTGCAGAGTTGACAGATGCTATCAATGAATTGACTGCTTATTTAGTAGAAATAAGTACAGTAGAACAGGATTATGCAGTCCTATTACGTTTTTATTCAATGGGATTAAACAAGCTCAAATTGTATCGTATGCAATTTGGGCAAAAGGAAAATACCCTTTACGCAATTTATTGATGAAGCAATAGGAATAATAAATACAGAAATTTATATTATAAGGTTACGAATTAAATATCCCGAACAGTTCAGGACACATTCTAATACACAACCACTTTCCCCTCTCTACCTCGCTGACAAGACAACCCTTATCAACATCATGGAAATGGTAAGCGGTTTGTTCCTCTCCAAAGACATCGTGTATCAGAACGGCAAGGTCGCCTACTTGGTGGACTTGGCGAAAGCCTTTGAATGGCTGTTCAACATCAAGATAGGCGACTGTTACCAAAAACATGAGGACGTGATAAAACGAAAGCCGGGCAAACTGACCGGGTTTCTTAATGGATTGGTAGAACTTATCAAAAAGGAACATGACAAGAAAGGGTACAGATAACCAACGGCTTACGATTTATTTATAGGGGATTCCATTAGTTCCCCTATAATTTCTTTGCACCTGTTTTCTGAACTTTGCTTCATCAATCGATTGACAGACCATAATGTATAATCAGAAAAATGAAGCAATCATGTATATAGACAATGACGATTTCAGCGTATGGATGCAGAAACTGTACGTCAAACTGGAAGAACTCTGCAAGGATGTACGGGTACTGCGCAATGCCGACAGGGTGCTGCCCGAAGATGACAACCTGCTGGATAATCAGGACTTGTGCCTGCTGTTCAAAGTAAGTATCAAGACCCTGCAACGCTACCGGGCTATCGGTGCGCTGCCGTACTTCACAATCAGCGGAAAAGTGTACTACAAGGCTTCCGATGTCCGGGAGTTCATCAAGGAGCGGTTCAGCGTCACCACGTTGCGCCAGTTCGAGAAAGAACACTGCACGAAGAAAAAGAAGTGAATTAAAAAGCCGGGGCGGTTCTGTTTCGGCTTCGCTTTTGTTTTATGGCTTGCCTAATTTGTCGGCTTGCTCCCTTAGCTGCTCGGCTTGCTCGTTTAACAGCCTTGCCTGTTCCAACGCTTCCGCCTGCTTTCTGCTGCGGTATTCAAAGCCTTTCACCGAATCGGTCAGGCTTCGGATGAAATCGTTGTCCCGTTCCCTGCTGAACCTCGTTTCCAGCAAATCAAGGCTGCTGCCGTCTGCCTTTCCTTTCATCAGGATATAGCGGTATTTTATATCGTTGTCCTGTAACCGCTGCATTCTTTGTATAAACCGCACATTCAATGCAAGCGACACAAGACAAATGATTATCCCTGCTGAAAGAAGAAAGAACTTGGGTTTCAAATAGGGAGTTACCCGGTATGTCAGTTTGCCGTACCATGAAACGGGCATTGCTTCCCCTGTCGTTGTATCATCAGCCGGGAACAACACCTTTAACCGTTCCTTGAAATATCGGTGCGAGGTCACGATAAGCCCCTTTATATCTTCAAGGTCTTGTTTTTGGTTCTCGGACTGCCCTTTTCCGATACTGCCGATTTGGTTTAGAATCTCCCGTACCGTGTTTTCAGTAATGCCGGATTTACCTTGCATTTCCGAAATGCGCTGTTCGATAACGTCCAGTCGGTTAATCGTTTCCTCCCGGCTGGCTGGCGTTACCTGCTTCTCCTGCCGTTCTTTCAGTTCCGTAACCATAGAGAGAAGCCCCTCCAAAATTAAATTTTCTTCCATGTTCCTACAATTTTAAGTGTCGTTTCTTTTTCTTCCTTTTTCTTTCACCGGGATTGTCGGGCGTATCATCAGCCGGAGAGGACGGGGTAGAGAACAGACCGCCCAAGCCTGCCAGTAACGGACTGTCGGCTTTGCCCGGTGTCTGCGATAGCTCCTGAACAGGTGCGGAAATCGTCTGTCGGTTGCTTTCGGTAGTGTTCAACCTCGCATCCCCGAAACATTTATCCAGCTTGGAGAAACTGAAACTGCGGTCTATCTCCGAACCCTTGAACGTGTATTCACCTTTGGAAAAGGAAACACCTTGTATCTCGCTTGTCTGCCCCTTGTACTTGAACCGGACAGTAATACCCTTTTCCGCTAACCGCTCCTGTAACTGCCGCCAGTTCTTGGACTTCCAGATTTCATTCTTTACAGCCGTGTAAATCTCGTATTTCGACTTGTCCGGCTCTTTCAAGCGGTGCTGCTTTACCTGTTCTTTTCCACCAGCAAAATAAAGCCCGTGTTTGGTTTTCAGCTTCTTGCAGACCTGCTCGTTACGGTACATATCGTTCCTGTCCGAAATGGTCTTGCCGTTGTTGTCTATGCGGTTGAACACGATATGCACATGTGGGTGTTCCCGGTCTTGATGGCGCACGATGATATACTGCGTATCGGTGATTTTCATTTCACGCATATACTCCTGCACAAGCTGTACCATCTTCTCGTCTGTCAATTTGGGTGCATCCACTGCCGAATAACTTAACGCAATATGTCCGACAGGCTTCTTCAAATCGGGATTCATCCCGGTCTGCATACAGAAGCTGCGGATTATATCGCCCCGGCTTTCAGTCAGAACCCCGTCCGCATGAAGCAAAACCGCCTGCTCCTTGCCTAACACATAGTTTACGCAACCCTTAAACCCGCTTCCCTTTTTTATTTTTCCAATCATCCGACAACTGGTTTATAATTTCGACAATCCTGTTTTTCAGTTTCACCAGTTCCACCGCCACCAGTGCGAAACCTCCGGCATTTGCCCGGTGTGCCAGTTGGTTGATGTTGTTGGCTTCCCCTGCCAGCTTGCGGATGGTGTCCGCATCCTGCCTGTTCAGCCGGGGTATGACCTCTGCCGAAACAACTGCCTGCCGTACATACTCACTGACACGCAACCCGGCTTCTCCGGCTCGCTTCCTGATGGCGTAATACTGCAACTCGGTCAGTTTCGTACTGACTACCCGGTTCTGCTTGTCTATCCGGCTTTTTGCCGGGCGACCTCCCGGTTTATTCCTGTCATGTGTTTTTGCTTTTAGGTGGTATCTTAAAAATTGCGACCAACGGGAGAAATTTTCTTTGCGATGAGCAAAGCAAGGTGTTTCGGTCTACCGAAACATAACCTTGCTCTCCCTAATCACACAGCCTGCCGTCGGTTCATGCCGCCAGCCTTGCAGGTCACATCCTTAGCCCTCTCTTTCTTTTTTCACCCGGATTTTGTCTGTTGCCCTGCTCCGGCTGGGGCTTGTCGGTAACTGTCAAATCTTGGGATTGTTTCACTTTAAGGCTACGCAGATAGTCGTTCAGGTCATTGTGACCGCTGTACAGGTGTGATGCGTCACGTACACGCCATTTGTATTCCTGCCTTATGGCTTCAACCGCTTTCCTGCCTGCCTCGTCATTGTCAAGCATACAGTGTATATGCCCGTAACCAGCCAGCGGATATAAGGCTTTATCCGTGTTGGTGGTGGAGTTCAGGATAACGTAGTCCTGCCAGTCGGTACAGGGCATACCCGGGCTTTTCTGTTGCCGGATAGTGAGGAATGAAAGATAGTCCATAAAGCCCTCGAACACGAAACAGGTATCTCTCGGCTCTCCCTTTTGCCTTATGTGGGTGATGTCTTTCGATGTGCTGCCCTTGAAACGGGGATTGCGAAGCTCGTAACCTCCTGAATCATTCCTGAACGCCAGCGCAAAATAAGGCTTTCCACCGATGCGGTAATACATTTCCTGCACGTATGGGGCTGCCGTTCCGGGGGGAATCCCCCTTTCCTGCAAGTAGTGCATGAGTGCCGGATTCTGTAACGGCTGTATTCTGCGTATCTCTATCGGGTTGGCTGCCTGCCTTTTCGTGTCCCTTTCGGGCAGGTCTTTCCCGTGAAAGGAAAAAGAGGCGGTATCGCCCTGTTCCAGTCGGCAGATAGCACCGTAGGCGTTGCACCCGTTCTGCTTCATCACAAGGTCGATGAGCGTCCCGCCCTCACCAGTTCCGTAGTCACACCATAAATTAGCGTTATAATCCACCTTGAAACTTGGCGTGTTGTCTTCCCGTAAGGGGCTGCGGTACATCCCGTAGCTTCCCTTTTCCGTGACGGGCTGGATTCCTAAAGAGTTCAGGTAATCCTTGATACTGATATTGTTGGCTTCCTTGTAGGTCATAATCTTTATTTTTTTGATGTTGATAAATTGCAGTAGCACAGTAAGAAGTCAGTAAGAAGAAAAGTCACTATGTTTCTGCGCATAATTCTTTTTTTTTCAGTGGATTATCTCTTATGCAGTAAGATAAGTAAGTTATTTCTTCAAAAGAAGATAGAAATATGACCCTGATAAATCCTGCGTTTTTTCTTTTCCCAAACTTTTCCAAAAGTTTGTGGTTTTATCTTACTGCTTACTGCGCTATTATTAAATATCTGATATACAGGCTATAAAATAAAAAATATATCTTACTATGGCAGTTACTGCGTTGCAGTAATAACCAATCGTAAAATGACCGTGCTAACCGTAATCGCTGTTTGTACAGGATGTTGGAACAGGCTTTATCCTATACCCATATACCGAATAGGTCTGTTTGTCGATACGTTTCTGTACCCGTTTGAACCCGGCTTTGCGTAACGCTTCCCCCAGCCGTTTTTCGGATAGTTGCATGGGGCATATATCCCGTAAGCGTGCCAGTATTTGTGCCGTTATCATAAAAAACAGGGCTTCTTCCCCCTCTGTCGGCTTCTCAAAGTATTGTGCCAGCATCTCGAACTCGACTGTCTGCACCTCAAATTCCGCATTTGTCAGGTGCAGTTTCCCAATCTCCGCATCATTGAACCAGTAGCGTACGCCCTGACGGTACAGGTACATGATTTCGGAATAGACGTTATCCATGCGGATGCTTTCTGCCGTGGGCTTGTCTATGCGCAGCACCTCGAACGGCAAAAAACGCCTGCTGCCTGTCGGGTCGGTCAGGAACTCGTTGCCGTTTACCGAAGCCATGAAGCTGGCGAGGTGGGGGTATTCCTCTATATAAACATCATACGGTCTGCGGTACTTTACCGCCGGGGTGGTGATAAGGTTCTTCAATGCGTTCTCGTTCTGCTTGTTGAGTTCCTTTAGCTGGTCGTCAATGTTGATGAACAGGTATTCGGCTATCAGTGTCAGGATGTCTTTGCCCTGCGGGTCTATCTTCCCGGTGAACAGGTAGTTCTTAAGCGGTGTTGGGCAAAGATTGTCCAGCCACCACGATTTGAACTGTCCCTGCTTGTCCCCTGTCAATACCAAACAGGTATGGTTCTGACACCCCGTGTCGTTCATGGCGTTGGCTACCACACCGATAAGCCATTTCGTGAAATATTCCTCCCATTTGCCGGGGTTGGCTACTTGTACCGTGTTCAGGAGCCTGCCGATATGCCCGTGTTCGGTTGGATTAAGAAGTGGCAGGGCGTTGAAGTATTCCCGTATGGGATGTACCTTTCTTGCGAAATCGCTTTCCAGTATGGTACGGATGTTCTCGGCAGAGGTGACGATACCAGCGGCCGCATCCAGCCTGCGCCTGAACGAGTTCAGAACGAATTTCGTAACGGGCTGGTACAAGTCCGAAGAGCCTGCAGCCCGGTATTCCGTCCGGCTCTTTACGGTGTTGAACCGGAAATCAAACAGGACGTTCAACAGGCTTTCGATGCGCTCGTTCTTGGACTGCCAGCCCTCGATATGCCGTGTTTCATCACCTCTTTTCTTTTTCATCGGGAAGTCTGTTAGAAGCCGGGACATACTGCTGCTGCATCCACTTTTTGAGTTCCTCCATGTCGAAACGCAGAGTACGCCCACGCTTGACACACGGTATCATCCCCTTGCCGGCTAAATGATACAGGTAATTGACCGAATACTCGGTTATACCGCTGGCAACGGATATTTTGACTAACACAGGCTCTTTTCCGTCCTGCCGTTCTTCGGGCTGTGCGCCCGTGACCGGGGCAATCATCTTTTCGATGTTCTCCAGCCGTTTGAAAATTTCTTCGAAAGGATTGTTCATAAGTGCTTATTTTTTGAATTAGCACCACAAATAAAATAAGAAAAATCGGTAAAAAACAAAGCGTCAGCCGTTTGGAATCGCTTTGCTTCGCTCTGCACCAAATTAATGTCGGCAAATAGAAAACGGCTTTGTGTTCATTACCTTACTTATTTAAGGAGTGGAGAAAAAACAGTTTTTTTGTTATCGGTTCGTTTCTTTCATGTTGTTTTTGGGTTTGCGGTGGACATTTTCGGACACGCAAGGTCATTTACGGACAGAGGGGAACAACCTATTATTCAGCCTTATATATTTGCACCAGTGAAGAAAAACGGAGTATTGACAAGAATAAATATATCGGTTATGGAAATAGTGACGATTGAAAAGAAAACTTTTGAACTATGGAAACAGAGGTTTGAAAATTTTGTGGGGCGTGTGGATGCGCTCTGTGTGCCTTTACGCAGGAAGCGTGACAAATGGCTGGATAACTGCGAAACCTGCCGTTTGCTGAATGTTTCATCCCGGACGATGCAGACCTACCGTGACACGGGGAAACTGCCTTATTCGCAGATTAACAATAAGATTTATTACAAGGCTTCGGACGTGGAAACATTTCTGCTTAACCAAGTAAGGGGCAATTCTAAAAAGTAGGCGTATGAATTTGATAACGAAAGATTCCGATACCACGCTGGTACTGTTTTCTTCCCTCGACAGGGTATTGGAAAACGTGGAGTACGTGGTAATGAACTATCGCCCGGTATTGAACGGTGAACACTACCTGACGGGCGAGGAAGTGTGCAAGCGGCTTTGCATCAGCAAACGGACTTTGCAGGATTACAGGGACACGGGGCTGCTGGGGTATGTGCAGCTTCCGGGAAAAATCATCTACCGGGAAAGTGACATCATGGATTTGTTGGAAAGGTTCTATCAGAAATGAAATCTTAAAAACATGAAATCTTGTTTTCTGTATTTATTGTTTGATTAATTGAAAGCCAGCAATCACGGTTTCTTGAAAACTGTGTTGCTGGCTTTTTAATTATTCAAAAACTATTCAGTAACAAAATGCTTTGTAGAACAATATGCCTTAACTCCCATTTTGGATGTAGTGTGTAATATTAGGATAATGGCAGGAACTAAAATGGCAGGTGTCATTCCTATAATTGGTGATAACCAATTTGATAGAGCAGTAACACTTCCTAAACCGATGGATTTTCCTGCCGCTAAAAATTTCTTTTGTTCTTTTTCATAATCAGGATGTCCACAAATGAGTTTGTCAAATTCATCTTTTAGTCTGCTCCAATAGTTTTGGGCTTCTGCCGTATTGGTTTGACTACCTCCGAATGTTGCTGTTTGAATGGGACCTCTCGCTGTTAACCATTCCTCGGCTGCTTTTTCTTCTCCATATTTAGATACTAATTGTTCAATAACAACTTTTTGATATGGTTTAAGGCAAGCATACCACTCGTTAAGTGATAAATCATCTATTTCTATCATAACATTTCTTTTATGTGATTTGCAGAAATACAATAAGAAGTTTGGTTTAACTCATGAGGGTTTATTCCGGCTATAATAACTCCTGACGCAGGCGCATAAGTACCTATTAATAAGCCAACAATTGCCCCTGTCCTAATATTAAATACTAAAGAACCTGATTGTCCAGGTCTTGTTTGTATATTAATCGTTGCATATTTTGATTTGATTCCGGATGTTTCTAATAACATTTTAGCTCCAATTTCTGTTTCTTGATATGTTAACACTCTTCTGCCCATAACACAATGTGGAAATCCAAACATACCAATTTTCTCTCCCACAGGAATGTTATCTAATGATTCCAATGGAGGTAAATTGCCATTAAATCCTAAATCCGTTTTTAATATGCATAAATCAGTAATTGGATTTATATCTTCAATAATAGCTGTGGCAGGACGACATGATAAGTCTGTTACGTCTTGATAAACATTTATATTCGGAATATGAGGTAACAAAACGCATAAATCATTTGTTTCATTTCCTACAACATGTCGTGCTGTAACTACTTTACCCTCATTAGAAATAAGGAATCCGGTTCCTAACATGTCAATTGCATGAGTATTTTTATTGTATTTCCCTATTACAAGTGTTATTTGTGTAAAATCAAACATGGCTTTTATATTTATAATGTTTCTATTGTCAAATTTAGCAGAAAAAACTCATATATGCAAATTATTAATTTGTTTTTCAACTTCTTGCATATCCCTTAATATCGTTTGGTCTAATACCTTTGCATAATGCTGTGTCATTCGGGTGGATGAATGCCCCAACATTTTAGCCACGTTAGGTAGTGATACGTTGTTAGCCAGTGCGATAACCGATGCGAAACTGTGGCGGCCGCAGTGGAAAGTGATAGGTTATGCAAGGAAAAGCTGGCAAGTGAAGTAAGAACGTAAATCGTTTGAAATGAGCAATGTTTCTGTATTTTGCTAAATATAGAAAATGCAAACAGCAACAGAATATTGAGGTTGTTCAGTTACCAAACCGTTAGCCGGGCAGTTACCGAAACGGGAATAGGTAACGGCAGGCAATGAAAAGAAACCCTCACCGTTTTGTTTGCGCTCATACACAGTGTTTTGCATATCAAGGAACGCTTATATGGCAAGTAATTTTGCACTAAAAAATATAAGCGTATGAAAGTAGAAAAATTCAAGGTGTTGCTCTACCTCAAAAAGAGCGGACTGGACAAATCGGGTAAAGCCCCGATAATGGGAAGAATCACCGTGAACCGCACGATGGCACAGTTCGGATGCAAGCTGTCCTGCACGCCTGAATTGTGGAATCCACGTGAAAGCCGTCTGAACGGCAAGAGCAAGGAAGCTGTGGAAACCAATACCAGGATTGAAAAACTGCTGTTGGCGGTAAACGCCGCATTCGACAGCCTTGTGTCCCGTAAGGCTGGTTTTGACGCCATCGATGTGAAAGACCTTTTTCAAGGTAGCATGGAAACGCAGATGACCCTCATGAAAATGACAGATGCAATCTGTGACGACATTAAGGCACGTATCGGCATAGACCGTGCGAAAGGGACTTATCCCGGTTATCACTATATGCGGCTGACGCTCGGGGAGTTCATCGAAACCAAGTACAAGGTCAAGGATCTGGCTTTCGGACAATTGACGGAACAGTTCATCCACGACTATCAAGCCTTTGTCACGGAAGAGAAAGGCTATGCGATTGATACCGTACGCCACCACCTTGCCATCCTAAAGAAAATCTGTCGCATAGCCTACAAAAACGGGTATTCCGAGAAATGCCATTTTCAACATTTCGCCCTGCCCCGGCAATCAGAAAGGACACCACGTGCATTGAGCCGCGAATCGTTCGAAAGAATCCGTGATGTGGAGATACCTTCGTACCGAAAGACGCACATATTGGCACGCGACCTTTTTCTGTTTGCCTGCTATACGGGTGTGTCATACGCTGATGTGGTTTCCATCACGGACGAGAACCTGTACACGGATGACAACGGATCATTATGGCTGAAATACCGCCGAAAGAAAAATGAACATCGGGCGAGCGTGAAACTGCTTCCCGAAGCGTTGGCACTACTTGAGAGATACAAGGACGAAACACGGGAAACGCTTTTCCCGATAATCCACCACCCGAACATGAAACGGCACATGAAAGCGTTAGCGGCACTGGCAGGCATCAAGGATAACTTGTGTTATCATCAGGCCCGCCATAGTTTTGCTTCGCTGATAACACTCGAAGCGGGTGTGCCGATAGAAACCATCAGCCGAATGTTGGGACATTCCGATATTTCCACCACTCAGGTCTATGCCCGTGTCAGCCCGAAGAAACTTTTCGAGGACATGGATAAGTTTATCAAAGCTACCGAGGATTTTCAATTAACACTTTAATACATAAAATGATATGCGAAGCACATTTTCATTGTTAC
>NZ_JAMZEE010000064.1:0-13385 GCF_024704895.1 Bacteroides muris (ex Fokt et al. 2023)
GCACGACTGCAAGCACAGCACAACAAGGAATGCGCATGCCGGAAAAAAGCGGAAAGTTCTTCTTCTTATATCCATGGCCAGTCTCATTGTTATTTTGCATCTCCCGACAGGGACAGCCGTATCGGCGAAGATACCGTATTGCAATACACGGTGACGGTCTTGGAGAAGTGTTCCGGATGCTCCGCCTTATAGACCGCCTCCAGTGTAATCTCCTTACCCGGCCGAACAGGCTCCTTGGAATAGGATACGGTGGTGCAGCCGCAAGAGGTGGTGACATCCTGTATCACCAAAGGGCTGCCACCCGCATTCTTCAAAGTGAAGGTCGCTTTTTGCTCCTTATGCCAGTCGAAACTGCCCAAGGACACAGAGGTTGCATCCATACCAACCTCGGTCATTATCTGCGTGCTTTCCTTCCCTTTGCTAATCTGTTCACCTTGAATAATCCTTAGGTACAGTTCTTTTACCTTAGGGTTATGGATAGGGTTACCAACGGCAAGCACTCTATTGTCGCTATCCAACAGAAAAGTTTGGAAAGCCATTTCCGAAGGAAAGTGATTCAATTTGTTCAACCTGTCCTCCTCATCAAGGCAAACCGGATAGACGAAATCCTCTGACTTTAATGTTCCCAGGAAATCCCTCCTTTTTTCGGGAGAAAAGAAAAACAGGAATTTCACAGAAGCCCCTCCTGCCTCACCCAACTCTTTCATCAAAGCTTTCCATCTGCCCAGTTGCAGCTTACAACTGACACAACCGATAGAATCCACATAAGTAAGGATTTTATATTTTCCGGCCACCGAGAAGTCCACAGTATCTTTGCCTTTCACTGTAAATGTCAAATCCTCAGGAAACAGAATTTCTTTTTCAGTCCATGCCTGTAACAAAATTCCAATATCCTCTTTTTTCTGATTTCCACAAGAAATCAGAAAAAAGAGAAGTGATATACTTACTAAATATCTAAAGCCCATAACCTTAAAACCACAATTATATTTACCCATTTTCACGTATTAGACACACTGAGCTACAAAGCATATTTTTTCATTACACAAGATATCGGAACATTAAATAATCTTATCCAAATCCAAATAACCAAACTGAATTTCGTCGTCCAGATTCATAATAATTCTATCACAATCCTTATCATAACAAAAGCTTACTATTTGAAAGCCAACATCTAAGGTTTTCAAATAATCGCCATCTAAACTAAACACAAAGAAGCGAGTAGGATTATATGCCTTTGACTTGTTATCTCCCCCTGAATAAGCGGCTACAATCTTGTCCTTGCAAAACATTACATTTCCATAATGATGGATTTTCTTAGATTCTTTCTTATCCCATGATGGACCATAAACATTGCATTTTAAACTGCCATCCAACTTACATATAGACATCAAATCATGGAAAGTATAGCATTCTACATATACATCATTCTCCTGTGACACGGCAAAACTAATTCTTTTTTTCGGTATATCCGGATGCTGATATGGCATCGGTTCAAATGTTCCAGAGCACATATTCCACTTGGCAACAGACTGATTAAATGTAGAGGTACTAATCGGTTCTATCATCAATGCATAAGATAATGTATCATTTATATATTGATATTTGTCGGGAAATCGAGTCATGTTCATTTCAGTCTTTACAGTAGGTACATAATCCGAATTGGCAAAAACACTATCAATATCATAACTATATATTTTTTGTTTGCCATGGTCTGACACATAAAAACAATGTCTTTCTTCATCTATACCGATATGCCCCATCACTGTTATTTCATTCGGTCCCTGACCTACATAAGCCGTACTGGCCAAATAACTAAAATCATTTTTATCAAATATATGTATCAACTTATCCGAAGATTTGTAGTCACCAATGATTAAATAATCGCCCAACAAAAAAGGACGTGCTATTGAGCCTATCAATACATCGTCTATTGATATTTCTTTTATCAAAGCATGCACATCAACCACATCGTCACGTTTTTGTTGATATTTCTCCATATCCGAATTATGCGTACAGCTTCCTATTACACAAGATAACAATACAAATAACAGTTCTTTTATATATTTCATTTCATACCCCCTTTTTGATACAACAATTAACATCTATTGATTCATCAGATTGAAATAGTGAAGACTCTGCTTTAACACAAAGTCTTCACTATTAACAAACAATTCAATTACGCTTCTCTATAGGTAGGGAACCAATAATGACAGAGACATCCATTACCATTACTAAGGCATCCATTAGGACACATCGGATTTACATCACCTTCTCCCCGTGCTAATGCTTCCACATTAGCCAGCATCAAATCCGACATTGTTTCTGTTTTCTGATTTGTATAAACTCCATATCCGGCAACTGCTGCAAATGCTGCAACAAATGCAGCTTTCATAAATTTACGTTTCATTATTTTTTTGTTTTTTAACTTTTTTCTTTTTATTTCTTTTCTATTTCCGTTTCTATCCTTTCAACGGAAAGGCAAACGTATTGCCCGTTCAATTTAAATCGCTATCTTTGCCGAAACCTCCTTTCCAAGGTGGGTTACGGAACGGACGGGTTCGTAAAGTGGCAACAAAACGTTAGCCGTCCGCTCCTCTCCAGCCCTTTTTATATTTCTTTTTTCTATTCCATACTGATACTCTTATTATAAATCCGTCTTTGTCTACACCCGTAGCAAGGGAGACAAAACGATTCAAACCTATAAATAAGTTTCCGAATAAAAATAAACCTTTACAAATCTTCCCGGACAATCGACAGAACCGAACCCTATACATTCAATATCGACATCCCATTCACCTGATGCCAGCGCTTCTATATTCTCCAGCATCAAACTGTCCAAAGGCATATTCCGAGTATTCAACCGGAAGCACACTGACACGACTACAACTAAAAACAAACTAATGCACAGCATTTTCTTTTTCAGATTTTCCATAAGATTACATATTTAATTAAATGGTGATGCGAAGTACTGAAAAAGTCGGGAGAATACAAAAAATAACGTCTAACAAAGTCTAACAAATACAATTTTTGTATTTGTTAGACTTTGTTAGACTCTGTCAGAAACGGATACAAGACATTGATATAAAGATATTTATAATCACTTATCGAAGCAAGTCTTTTTTCTCAGTTGATAGACGGAAGAATTGTTGACTATTTGCCAATCGGAAACTTCGGACAAACATTTGCGCAATCTTCCCACTGTGGTATGCACCCTACTATCGATGAGATCGTAACCCGGCCACAACAAATGCATGATTTCATCAATGGATAACTTGTAATCTTCTGCCTCCAAAAAGCCTTGTAGCAACTTAGAAAGCATCGGAGCCAATTCCACATGCTTATTCTCTGTATACAGCATGCTTGCATCTACATCAAAAAACAATTCGTCACCAAAATGATAGACACGAGATGAACGAGGTTCAACAACAGTCACCTCCGGTACCTGTTCCAAATGAACAAGCATTGTCTTTTTCTTGAAACGACGATACAGATTATCTATAAAAAACAAAAGAATGGCGCAAAGAAAGAGAAGAAACAATAAAACCTTATCTTTAGTTGTGAAAGCCTGCAGCCAGGAACAATGGGCATATCCCGTAACAGCAACTTCACACCTTTTACCTATATAATAAGATAAAAGGCTATCCGATGATGCCACATAAAGCGAATCACCCGAAAGCACATGAGTTTCGCGTTCTTCCCAATCGAGTACAGAAACACGCACCGCGATTTTTCCAGAAAAGCCCTTGCTGACCAACAAATGCCGCCAGCTCTTAGCCAATGAATCCGCTTTCAAAGGAAACTTATCCAATATATAAGAATGGTACAGACTGGAATTGGAATAATCGTGTATATAACAATAAATCTTCTCATAAGGAACAAGAAATTCCTTCTTCCCACACTGAGCAGTCATTCTTACCCGCAATCGTTCTCCCACAGAATCTTTGTTAATTCCTTCATTTCCATCTCCCCCCTTCGTTCCTTCTCGAAAAGAAAACGCCTTTTCATCCCGTTTTCTCAACTCCTCTATCAAAGCCGGACGAAAAGCGTCGCGCGCCTGTATCTACCAGTACTCCAGCCGGTGCTGATACAGAAACCAGCCGGTAACTCCCGCTGCCACAATGCCTATAAACGCGTATATCAATAGCTGCTGCCAATCTTCTTTTTCCATGGTTGGTTTATAAATAGTTTCCGGTCACAATGATACAACAAATTTCTGATATATAGAGTTGTTAAGCCAAGAAATCTTGCAACCTTGATTGCAAGATGCTGTGGGAGAGAAAAAGGATACCGGAAAAGATGTTTCTCGCTGTGCCCTTGTGGAAAGGCCACGGTATCCGCACCCTTCACTGTAAATGTCAAATCCTCAAGAAACCGAATCTCTTTTTACTCCATGTCTGCAACAAAATTCCAACATCCTCAATAATTATATTCACCTTTTTCACGTATAAGACACACCGAGCTACAAAGCCTTTTTTTTCATTACACAAGATATTGGGACATTAAATAATCTTATCCAAATCCAAATAACCAAACTGAATTTCAGCATCCAGATTCATAATCAGCCTACCATTTTTTTCGTCACAACATAAATAATTAATTTTATATCCCACATCCAATGTCTTCAAATAATCTCCGCCAATATCAAAAACATGGAGCATCCTTGCACCATTATTGTTCCTCCAGTCTTCTCCAATATAAGATACTATAATTTTATCCTTATAAACTGTTGCATTTTTGAAATGTGCTTTTCTATCACCTTTCTTATCCCAACTCGGGCCATAAACATTACACAACAATTCCCCATTCAGATTATACAAACTCATCAAGTCATAGCGTTGATTACACTCTACTAACGTATTATACTGAAATGAGAAAGTAAAAGAAACCCTTTTCTTATCATCAGCCGGATGAACATAATCTATCAGTTTAATTGCGCCTGTCTTCATATTCCATTTTCCACCGGTCCACTTATAAGAAGAGGATGCCATAGGAATAATGAATGAGCCAAACGACAGTGTATCATTTATATAGTAATAATCATTGGGGAAAGTTGCATTGCCATCACCAAATCTTAGTTTGATAGTCGGAGAATATAAGGAGTCTGTAAGAAGACTGTCCAAGTTGTATCTTAGAATTCTACGCTGTCCATGGTCTGTCACATACAAATCATAGTCGCCCTCATTCCACGCAACCGTTCCAAGAACGGATATTTCTGTCGGCCCTTGCCCTATATCTCCAAAGCTCAGCACATATTTCAATGTATGAAGATCATAGAGACGAACTTTCTTGTCTGATGATTTGTAATCCGCAATAGCCAAATATTTGCCACATATATAAGGTTTAGCCAAAGAGCCTATCAACACATCATCTGTATCTATTTCTTTGATATCATCTTTGACATTGATTATATTCGCTCTCTTTTTTTGCCATTTTGCCTTGGGGTCTTTCGAACCGCATCCACTACAAAACACAACAGCCAAAAGGCAGAATACTAATTTTATTTTCATAGAATTCAATATTAACCAATTATAAAATTCAAATAAATGTATGGCTAAAGATTTCTAATTACCTTTTCTTCAGCCATACCGATTATATTAAGAAAAAATACTTAACATTACTCCGATTGATATAATTCATCCGGCAAAACGAATTCGACCAAAGAAAAATCAGGATATTGAGTCAATCCATACATTTTTTGTCCTTGAGGCAAAATCGCCATTTCTTGTATTCTACAACCAAGATTAAAACAAGCTACATTATTACCGTCATAATCAAAGACCAGAATTTTATTTGAAGTCGACTTCTCTACATTATAATGGTCATAATCACTCAGTAGCTGGTCCAAATAAAGAGCATAGATATACTTTGAATCCATTTTCAAATCCAATAAAGGGCCTCTGGCTCTGTCCTTATCAAAAAGCAAATCACCATTCTTTACGCCATAGCCGGTTTCTGCATAATATAAGCTCCACATTTTTTCCATCTTTTCATCACATATCTTATAGGATACCAAATAAGGCAATTTGACCGTTCCAAATACCATTCTCCCATTATAAGTCGCTATTTTTCCGCTCAACCTGTTGCGAGCTGCAATAGGCGATAAGTCTTCTTTTATTGGCGACTCGCCAAAGTAATCAATATGTTGCAACGTACTGTTGGACAGCGAAAAGAACCGTCCGTCCTCCACACCAACCAAGGATACATAATGCGAGCTATCCAGCTTGGTGATAAAATAGCCGGTGGGAGTCCATTCGCCTTTTTTTTTCTGATAAGAGGCTTTTAATCTTTTCTCTTCGTGTACAACAATGGCTTCTCCCGTATTCGGTTTGTCAATAGCAAGAATAGCCAATTCTTGTTTATTCATTTCATTCAGTCCAAATTCATTATTCCAAGCATAGGTTAGCAGCGGTTGGATAAATTCACCAGGACCATTTCCTGTCTTTCCGTAAGCACATATCTCTTTATTATTATCATATATATCGTAGATTCTACATATATCGTCAGGACCGGAAGAGACAATTATCAAGAACGAATCAATCATTGCCATTCTTCCATTCCCCATTAAAAGTTCTTGCCTACTCTTTACTTGCAAATTATAAACCGTCCCCGACTCCCCTAATCCTTCACTATGATTAACGACATTACAGCCTACAAATATGACTACAGTAAGCATTGCAAATATTGTACTAATAAAATGCAACAATTTTTCCATAGATTAACTATTTAATAAAGAAAGTGTGTCACAACACCCCAAATATAAAAACTATAAAAAGAGGGAAATGACACATCTCCGTCAAAAGAAGTTATAACCAGCCCGTTTTTTTGGTATAACCCAATAATATATCTTCACCATAATCACCATCCGGATAAATCACAAGCTCTGAACAAATATCAGAAGCACTCGTACAATCCTCACGTCCAGATTCTCCGCCAGCCAACGCCTCCACATTAGCCAGCATCAAATCCGACATTGTTTCTGTTCTCTGATTCGTATAAATTCCATATCCTGCCACTGCTGCAAATGCGGCAACAAAAGCTACTTTCCTTATTTTCTTCATTGTTATTTCTTTTGATTTTTAGATTTCAATTATTCTGTTCCGTATCTATCCTTTCAACGGAAAGGCAAACATATTGCCCGTTCAATTTAAATCGTTATCTTTGCCGAGACCTCCTTTCCGGGGTGGGTTACGGAACGGGCGGGTTCGTAAAGTGTCAAAAAAACGTATGCCGTCCGTTCCTCTCCATCCATGTTTTATATTCTTCCTTTATAGTTCATGTTATATTTTATTATCGGCTCATCCTTATCCACGTCTGTAGCAAAAATGACTACTTTCCGTCCACTAACCCTTTTCAAAGTTATAAGGTCCTGCCGCAAGATATAGTTAACATGAGCAATCAGACTATCTTATTTTTTCAGATACAATATCTGGAGTGTCGGGTTTCGGTCTTCTTCAGGAGCACACCAAAATAAAAATGTATTTTCTTTTGTCATGGATGTCTTGCCGGAGCATTGGACACCATCCAAATCATTCTTCAGGTATTTGCCAATCAGATACTCATCCGCCGCTTTTGAATATAAAAAGTATCGAAGATCAAAAACTGCACACCAATATGCAGCAAACAGCCATTTCTCACTTTCGATATATCTGGTTCGGACAAAATCTTCCATGTGTTCCAACGAGACATTCCCTTTATAGCTATGTTTTATTTCAGGTTTCATACAAAAAGACTGTATCGTATCCAATTCTGTGCCATCAAAATGATAAACCTCGTTATCCAAGTTGGGAGCCATAAAACATATCTCATTCTTGATAGAACATAAGTCCCAATCCGAATTCATATAAATCAGATGTTCTTGGTTACGGCCTACCAATTGACTCACAACCTTACCTGAAGCATCCAAATAATAAATTCCGGCCTCTTTATTGTCGGCACCGGCCAAAGAGATAACATAGCCACCTGAAGGGAGTATCTTAAAGTCAAAGGCACTAATCTCCAATCCGATACTTTTCAAATACTTGCCTTCAAGAGTATAAAAGAGAAGGGAATGTGTCCATAAATCCAGAATTACAATTTGCCTGTTACTTTCATCATATTCAAACTGACACATGTTTACATATTCCCCGGGAGCATCACCTTTATGGAACACTTGTCCCTGATACTTACCGTCTCTGGAAAAAATCCAGACTGTCTGCATTTGCAGATCGAGAACAAATATGTGTTCTTCACTAATTTCTACATCAGTGATGTTCCCAATCAGACATGCATCCGTTGTCTCCAAAGGTATATACTTTATTGAATCAACGAATTGGGAATAAGCGATAGTATCAACAGCTTCATTCAGTAAATCCGGATATTTACTCACTCTTTCTATTTTTTCAGTGCAAGAGATTAACATCAAAAACAAAGACAAAACGCAAGCAATAATTCTACACATAATTACGACTTTACCTTCTATTTTCATAACACTCCTTCCTTTCTATTTAACCGGCTACTTATTTATTGCATTTTCCCCAAACAGCAGAACGCTTACATTCATCACCGGGTTGAGTTTGAGCACATGTAGCACCAACAAGCCTATCACCATCGTAACAATTAGTTGCTTTATAACCATAAAAAGTATTTGAATCTGCATCTGATTCTCCGCTCGCCAACGCTTCCACATTAGCCAACATCAAATCCGACATTGTTTCTGTTCTCTGATTCGTATAAACTCCATATCCTGCCACTGCTGCAAATGCGGCAACAAAAGCTACTTTCTTTATTTTCTTCATTGTTATTTCTTTTGATTTTTAGATTTCAATTATTCTGTTCCGTATCTATCCTTTCAACGGAAAGGCAAACATATTGCCCGTTCAATTTAAATCGTTATCTTTGCCGAGACTTCCTTTCCAAGGTAGGTTACGGAACGGGCGGGTTCGTAAAGTGTCAAAAAACGTTAGCCGTCCGCTCCTCTCCAGCCCTTTTATTCTCTGTTCCCAGATCAATCTCATCACAAACTAAAACGATAGACAATCGTTCTGTCATTCTGATAGCGAACAACATAAATATAATGCTCATCTATGCTTAAATTACTGATAGGAAATGGCAAGATATATTTCTTCACTTTTTCACCCTTCCAATTGAAACAAAGTATTTCTCTTGATGCCATATCCATCGCAGCCGCTTCCGTATAACTTAACGAAGAATAAGTGAAACAAATCAAATCATCCGAAACTGCCATTTTCATTAAACCTGCTATGCTTTTATCATAATCAACAGTGAATCGTCCTCCCTTTTGCTTTATTTGAGGTATATTTGCATACGGACTCACAAATGTTCTATGAACGCAATTGTCTGAAAGTTGATAAATCTCAAATATATCCGAAGCAAACGTCGATATCACAAATTTACGTTGCCTATTATTCGATTTTATATCACTCTGAAAAACATTTCCTCGATATATTCCTTCTATTTCTTCATATCCAAATGGATAACTAGAAGCAAAATCCATAATACTGTCATTCGAATCCAGAACACCGAAACGCCCTTCCTTAAACGAACCTACAGCAAGCTTATAAGTATCTAAAAAACAAAAGCGTGTAGGACGAAAGTCTACCGTATAGGGATAAAACGCCTGCGCTACATCTACAGAATCACTATTCTTCAAGACATTTGGAATTGAAACATAGTGTATCTTCTTTTTCATACGTTCACTAAAAATAAGCAAGGAGTCTTGTATAACAAAGTTACTTCCAAAATCGAGATACTCATCCGGACCATTTCCTTTCCGCCCCCATCTTTGTAGCAGTTTACCACTCGCTAAATCTATTAATGAAAAGTTGTACTCATCATGCATATGTTTTGTAATTAGTATTCCATCATAAATACCAATATCAGTTATTACACCCAATTCATCTTCTTCATCAGAATAGATACTATCCAACGTACTGACCTCAATAACTTGATTAAAAGCATCAATATTCACATTAGTTTGTTTACAAGATATGCAAAAAACTACTGATAAAGCCATCAAAAACAACTTATTATTCATCTTCTCACTTTTATGATAGTGTGTCAAATTTATCACATAATCAGCCAATATATTTAAAATTTACTTGCTAACAATAGAATAAATTCGACACATTCTATCCTAATTATTTACCACCTTGCATTATCTCTTCGCTTGTCTTGTGAAGGATCTGTAGGATGCAAAGCTTCACAATCATAATTGGGGTCAAAAATACAATCGTTAGTATTGGGCTGTTCTGGAGTTGCCAATGCCTCCACATTAGCCAACATCAAATCCGACATTGTTTCTGTTCTCTGATTCGTATAAACTCCATATCCTGCCACTGCTGCAAATGCGGCAACAAAAGCTACTTTCTTTATTTTCTTCATTGTTATTTCTTTTGATTTTTAGATTTCAATTATTCTGTTCCGTATCTATCCTTTCAACGGAAAGGAAAACATATTGCCCGTTCAATTTAAATCGTTATCTTTGCCGAGACTTCCTTTCCAAGGTGGGTTACGGAACGGACGGGTCGTCATGCTCCAACAAAACGTTATCCGTCCGCTCTTCTCCAGTCCCTTTCATATTTTCCCTTTTTTATTTCATCTTATACTTCATTATCGGGTCATCTTGGTTCACATCTGTGGCATAGATGATTCCTTCCGACTCATTCACAGATATACCATAAATATAGTGGTCGAGCACATATTTACAAAGAGGCTCGCCATGCAAACTGAATACATAGATGTATTGCCCGCCATCTACCTGGATGCCTTTTTGAGCGTTCTGCATAATCTCCTTGAAAGAGCGTCCGTGGAACACGGCATAAATGGCTTTGTCCGTGACCTGCACATCGCTAAAACCCATAATGCCCGTAGGAATACCATAGCCTTCGGCAACCTTGAACTCCGGTTCACCGTGAGGACCGATGCGCACCACGTGCGTACTGTCCTTCAAGTTATAGACTTCGAGCACTTCACCCAGCTGGGTGACTGCTGCCAGCACGCCGTTGCGCGGATTGTAGTCGATGAAGCTACGCCATGCCTGCGCCAATGCGGGACGGGCATTCAGCAAAGCATCCTCATTGGAAGAAGAGATTACCCCCATTTTATGCAATAACCTGCCTTGCCTGTTCACCCGGCAAAAACGGTTATCGCCCGAATAATCGGGAATGATAAAGGTAGAATCGTCTACCATAGCAAAGTCCAAAGCCCGAAGAAGAGCTCTATCCAGCTTCACCGTTTCCTGACGAAACAGTGAATCACCGGATAAAGCACAACCAAACCGAGTTAATTCGGACTTATTGGCATCAAGAAGCCACAATTTCTTCCCATTCCATCGGATATTTTCGACAGAAAGCTGCTCGTCAGGCGACTCTCCACGCTTGCCGAAAGAAGTCCAATAAGAGAAACCGGGATAACGAAAGACATGGCAGAAGTGATCGGTGCCGTGCAAATCGAGCACAAAAACCTTATCTTCCTGCACCCGAATACGGAAAGGATAGCGGAACAAGGCTGTATCCAAAGGGATTGCCTCTCCCTTCAACTCATGGGTTTCCGGGAAATCAGCATAAACCAATCCTGCCTTGTGGGGAGCAGAGGTACACGCTGCCAATAGAAACAGCAGGCACAAAGTTCTTATCAGATTAACGAGCATTAGCTATAAAATATACTTTTACATGAATTCGAGGGCAATCTAAAGACCCGGAGCCAACACAGTCAACATTTGGCCCCCATTCGTCTGACGCCAATGCTTCCACATTCTCAAACATCAAAGCATCCAACCGGCTCTTTTCTGTATTGATATGAAAAGACACAGCCGTCGCTATAACCAAAAACAAACCAATAACCCAAATTTTCTTTTTCAAATTCATCACGATATACATTTTTTATATTAAAGATGCAACAAAGTACTGAAAAAGAAAAAGAATCACCAAATATCCAGTCTAACAAAGTCTAACAAACGAAAAAAATTATTATTTTGTTAGACTTTGTCAGACAATATCAGACGTAAATATACCCATTTCTCACAAAAAATCTACTCTAATTTTACTCATTGGGGCATCTTTTTAACTGGTAACAAAGGATTCCATTTACGATTTGCCACTCTGAAATTTCGGACAAGCTTTTACGCAGCCTTCCCACCATTGTATGCACTCTGCTATCTGCTATCTGCAACCTCCATATCCTCCGGCCATAATATCTGCTTAATTTCGGACATGGATAATCTGTACTCCTGCGCTTCCAAAAAATGTTTCAACAATTTTGCCAGCGATGCTGTTAACTTCACAGCCTTATCACCCTTACGCAAAATTCTCGAATCGGCATCGAACAACAATCCATCTTCCAAACGGTATACATGCGGTCCTGATTCAGCGACAGCCATAACCGGGTTCTGTTCCCCTACCTCTATAGATACAAGTGAAGCAGGCTGTGCCGGGCTTGAGCCACGCAACATACGATAATAAAGCACACATATATAACTGCGGCATAAATACAATAAGACACAAAAAAGAACGAAGAAACACAACAAAACCATATCGCTAACCGTAAAAGCCGACAGCCAGGAACAATGTATATATCCTGTGGAAGCGACCTCACATCTTTTACCTATATAATAGGATACCAGACTATCCGATTTTGCCACATAAGACGAATCGCCTGAAAAAGTAGAAGCTTCGTGTTCGTCCCAATCCAATACAGCTATGCGTACGGTGGTTTTCCCCAAGAATCCTTTTTCTGCCAGTCTTTTTCTCCAATTATCTGCTACCGCGTCTGCCTGCAAAGGATATTTCTCTAATATATATGAGTGCATTAATCTGGAAATGGAAGATTCACCCATATAATTTGAAAGCCTTTCAGGAGGAATAATGAAATCCTTTTTCTCCGATTCACTTCTTTGCATCGTTACGGTGTCTTTCAAGTCATTATAGAGTCTGCTATAACCGCTCGAATAGAAAAAAACGTGTATATCCCTTTTCTTTAATTCATCTTGCAAAGCCTCACGAAAGGTATGGCGAGCCTGTTCTTTCCAAGATTCCACCCGATATCGGTGCAATGCAAAAACAGCAATGCCACCAACAAACACACTAACCACCAAAAAACACAATAATCCCTTATGTTTTCCTTTTTGCTTCATTGCTTTGTTTTTCAAATTTATCCAAATCTACGATAATGAGCGCAAGTTACGAAAAAAGAGATTACTTATGAGATTTCAAATAGAGAATATCGCAAAAGTGAAATCGGCAAACGTGAAACTGAACGGATTGACGGTAATTGCTGGTGAAAACGGCTCTGGTAAAAGCATGTCGGGCAAGATGTAAACGTCCTTTTTTCCGCATACAATTACTATGTCGACTGTAAAACAACCGATTACAAAGTTCTTAGTACGCGAT
>NZ_JAMZEE010000065.1:0-12949 GCF_024704895.1 Bacteroides muris (ex Fokt et al. 2023)
GTAGACCGATTTCAGTTCGGGATAATGTTCGAATATGATTTCCGCACGTATTCTTTGGAAGTCAGTCTATTTACTAAAATGCTTGAAAGTACATGCTTAGCCCTTGCCAGCAGCTGCTCACGGGTATCTCCATTGGTATATCGGAACGGAACATACGCTATATTTTGCTCTCTGCACCGCTGAATTTCATCGTTCTTCAAATCCCGTGCCATCCGGCGATAAGTAATCCTGAGTTCATCAATTGCCTCATAAAAGAGCTTCTGTACATGAAACCGGCCATTGGTCATAGTGGCATTGGGAAAAGCCGTTCGGACAATCCGCATCATAGTCGGCGAAAGATCCAAAGTGACCTCTTTGACTGTCTTGCGTTTGGAGAGATGAATCATTTCAAGCACCCTTATGACGTCTTCAGACTTCGTGCCACGTATCATGGACACAAGAGTACCTCTGCCACCACGTCCCGCACGGTTCGTGACAACAGTATATAATTCTCCGCAGCTCAAAGAAGTCTCGTCAATACAAAGGCCGGGACCTATGTTTTGTTTGAACAAGACATATTCTGAAGCATAATCTAACCGGTCCCAGTGTCGGTATGCGCTGATAAACTCCTTGTACCGGGAAGTTACCCCATAAGCATCTGCTATGGAGCTTATGCTGGCCGCGGTAGTTTCAATCTTCTTCTTTTAAAAAAGCAACGAACTCAGAAGTGAGTTTCGTTCCTTCGGACGTAAGATTATCGTAAGTATAGGAAAACGTTTCCCCAGTAGCTTTGTCATACCAGCGACGACGTCTCACATGGAGATAAACAGGTTTACCACGCAGAGGAAAGTCCTGAATCACTTTCTCATCAGTAAAACCATGTGAAATCACGGTGCCACTCTTGTAATCGGAACGCTCAAGGTAGTGTTTTTCATCAAGCCAGACTTCGATTTTGACAGAGTCGTCATGCCAACCGGTAATCTCGAAATACTCCATTAAAACTTCGGGGAAGATGAATCGTAGTAACTTATGTAGGTTGCGATTAAAATTCGTTGGATTGTTGTTAGAAGATAACCGCAAAGATAGCTTACTTTCGTGTATTAACATAATATGCCCACAGGGGGGGGGCGGACTGACCCGTTATTGGGTTGAAAAACGGAGTGCTATAGAATATTTTTCCTAAAATACTACTGAATGAGGATAATTATTCGTATCTTTGTCGCCCGAATAAACAAATGAAGCTTTGGGAAAGTTTGATAAATACAAAATAGACCTGAAAGGTATGCAAGCAGACTCATGCAAATATGAGTTTGTATTGGATAACCTTTTCTTTGCCAATATTGATGGACCGGAAGTACAGAAGGGTAAAGTTTATGTGGTATTAGTTGTAAAGAAAACATCTCGTGCTTTCGAATTGAACTTCCAGACGGAGGGAATGGTGTGGGTGCCATGTGACCGTTGTTTGGATGATATGGAACAGCTTGTCAGTTCAATAGATAAACTATTGGTGAAGTTCGGTCATGAATATGCCGAGGAAGGTGATAATCTCATTGTAATCCCTGAAGAGGAGGGTGAGATTAATGTAGCATGGTTTATGTACGAGTTTGTAGCTTTGGCCATCCCCATGAAGCATGTGCATGCTCCGGGTAAGTGTAACAAGGCAATGACCAGCAAACTGAGTAAGCATATGCGTACTACTCCGGATGATGAGATGGCGGAGGATACATTTGCACCAGAAGAAGTGGAGCTGATGAATGAAGAAGAAACGCAGGTAGACCCGCGTTGGGACGAATTAAAGAAAATATTAGATAACAATTAAAGATTAAAGAAAATGGCACATCCTAAGAGAAGACAGTCAAAAACAAGAACTGCAAAGAGAAGAACTCATGATAAAGCAGTAGCTCCTACACTGGCTATTTGCCCGAATTGTGGCGAGTGGCATGTATATCACACTGTATGTGGCGCATGCGGTTACTATAGAGGTAAGCTTGCAGTTGAAAAGGAAGCTGCCGTATAATTACGGTCAGTTTGGCTAAAACTTATACTTGAATATCGGGCGTCTAAAAAGATTTGTGATTTAATGAGCAAACCTTTTTAGACTACCGTTGTTTCAGCAGTTCTATAAGTAAACAAGATTTTAATGGAAAAAATAAATGCAGTAATTACAGGAGTCGGTGGTTATGTCCCTGATTACGTCTTGACAAACGACGAAATCTCGAAAATGGTGGATACCAATGACGAATGGATTATGACTCGTATCGGGGTAAAGGAAAGACGTATCTTGAATGAAGAAGGGTTGGGTAGTTCCTATATGGCGCGTAAAGCAGCCAAACAGTTGATGCAACGTACGGGTGCAAATCCGGATGATATTGATTTGGTGATTGTAGCTACTTCCACTCCGGATTACCATTTCCCTTCTACCGCTTCTATATTGTGTGATAAGCTTAGGCTGAAAAATGCGTATGCTTTTGATTTGCAGGCAGCTTGTAGCGGATTCCTCTATTTGATGGAGACTGCTGCCAATTTCATCCGTTCAGGAAGATATAAGAAGGTTATCATTGTGGGAGCTGACAAGATGTCGTCGATGGTTGATTATACAGACCGCGCTACTTGTCCTATCTTTGGTGACGGTGCTGCTGCCTTCATGCTTGAGCCGACAACGGAAGACGTAGGTATTATGGATGCTATTCTGAGAACCGATGGTAAAGGTTTGCCTTTCCTGCACATGAAAGCGGGTGGTTCGGTTTGTCCTCCATCTTACTTTACTGTAGACAACCACATGCATTACATTTATCAGGAAGGACGTACTGTGTTTAAGTATGCTGTATCCAATATGTCGGATGTTAGTGCAGCTATTGCTGAGAAGAACGGTCTGACAAAGGATAGCATTGACTGGGTAATTCCGCATCAGGCAAACCTTCGTATCATTGATGCTGTGGCTCATCGTCTGGAAGTTCCTCATGAGAAAGTATTGATTAATATCGAACGTTATGGCAATACCAGTGCTGCTACGTTGCCTCTTTGCATCTGGGATTTTGAAGAAAAGTTGAAGAAAGGTGACAACCTTATTTTCACTGCATTCGGCGCAGGATTTACTTGGGGAGCTGTGTATGTGAAGTGGGGATACGATGGAAAGAAGCAGTAATACACTATTGCTAGATATAACATAATAAAAACGCATCCTATTTCGATTCGATGCGTTTTTTTTTCTCAATTCAAATACTGAAGTCATGCACAAAGCAGGTTTTGTAAATATCGTGGGGAATCCTAATGTAGGCAAATCCACATTGATGAACGTTCTGGTAGGTGAACGTATTTCTATCGCTACTTTTAAGGCACAGACCACCCGTCATCGAATTATGGGCATCTATAATACGGATGCCATGCAGATTGTGTTTTCGGACACTCCAGGGGTATTGAAGCCAAATTATAAATTGCAGGAGTCTATGCTGAATTTCTCCACTTCGGCATTGATGGATGCAGATGTATTGTTGTATGTGACGGATGTAGTTGAGACTCCCGACAAGCATAATGACTTCGTGGAGAAAGTGGGACACTTGGGGGTTCCGGTTTTGCTGCTTATCAATAAAATTGATTTGAGTAATCAGGAAAAGCTTGTGGAACTTGTGGAAGCATGGAAGGAATTGTTGCCGAAGGCTGAAATTATTCCTATCTCTGCTATTTCGAAATTCAATGTGGATTATGTGATGAAGCGGGTGAAGGAACTTCTGCCCGATTCGCCTCCTTATTTTGATAAAGACCAATGGACGGACAAACCGGCACGTTTCTTTGTGACCGAGATAATCCGTGAGAAGATTCTGCTGTACTACGATAAGGAAATCCCTTATTCAGTGGAGGTGATGGTAGAACAGTTTAAGGAAGAAGCAAGGAAGATTCATATCAGTGCCATAATCTATGTGGAGCGTGATTCACAAAAGGGCATTATCATAGGCAAGCAAGGGAAGGCTTTGAAGAAAGTGGCTACCGAAGCGCGCCGTGATTTGGAGAGGTTTTTCGGGAAAACGATATTCTTGGAGACATTTGTGAAAGTTGATAAGGATTGGCGGAGTTCAGACAAGGAACTACGTAACTTTGGTTATCAGCTGGATTAAGAGTTATTCATACGACTGTGACAGTCGCAAAAAACAAAGAGTGTGAACTATGGGAAATTTAGTTGCAATCGTAGGGCGCCCCAACGTGGGAAAGTCTACATTATTTAATCGTCTGACCAAGACACGTCAGGCAATTGTGAATGAGGAAGCGGGAACCACCCGTGACCGCCAATATGGAAAAACCGAATGGCTGGGACGTGAGTTCTCGGTAGTGGATACCGGTGGTTGGGTAGTGAACTCTGATGATATCTTTGAAGAGGAGATTCGTAAGCAGGTGCTGATGGCGGTAGATGAAGCCGATGTGATTCTGTTTGTGGTGGATGTGATGAACGGAGTTACAGACCTTGACGAGCAGGTGGCTTCCATATTGCGTCGTGCCAAGAAGCCTGTGTTGCTGGTTGCCAACAAGACTGATAATCATGAACTGCAATACAATGCTCCTGAATTTTATAGCTTGGGTCTAGGCGATCCTTATTGTATTTCTGCTGTAACGGGTAGCGGTACGGGAGATATGATGGATTTTATCGTCGGTAAGTTCAAGAAGGAGTCTGATGAAATTCTGGACGAGGATATTCCCCGCTTTGCGGTAGTAGGACGTCCTAATGCTGGAAAATCTTCCATAGTCAATGCCTTTATTGGAGAAGATCGCAATATCGTGACGGAGATTGCCGGTACCACGCGCGATTCTATCTATACCCGTTACAATAAATTCGGTTTTGATTTCTACCTGGTAGATACGGCGGGTATCCGTAAAAAGAACAAGGTGAATGAGGATTTGGAGTACTACTCTGTAATCCGTTCCATTCGTTCCATTGAGAATGCAGATGTATGTATTTTGATGATAGACGCTACGCGTGGCATCGAAAGTCAGGATTTGAATATCTTTTCTTTGATTCAGAAGAATGCCAAGGGACTGGTGGTTGTGGTGAATAAGTGGGATTTGGTGCAGGACAAGACTGTAAAGGTGATGAAAACTTTCGAGGATGCTATCCGCAACCGTTTCGCTCCATTTGTGGATTTCCCTATCATCTTTGCTTCGGCACTGACCAAACAACGTATTCTGAAGGTGTTGGAAGAGTCGCGTGATGTGTACGAAAATCGTATGACGCGTATTCCGACAGCTCGTTTGAACGAGGAAATGCTTCCGCTTATTGAGGCATATCCCCCCCCTTCAATCAAGGGTAAATATATCAAGATAAAGTATATTACGCAGTTGCCCAATACCCAGGTGCCGTCATTTGTTTATTTTGCAAATCTTCCACAATATGTGAAAGAGCCTTACAGACGATTTCTGGAAAATAAGATGCGTGAGAAATGGAAGTTAACCGGAACTCCGATAAATATCTATATCCGGCAGAAGTAAAATATATCGTGATGATATAAGTCGATTCTATTAACTGGTTTTATGAAGATGAAGAGGTTGTGTCAAAATTTTGACACAACCTCTTCTGTAATTTACAGTTCTGTCATCTTTTCTTTTGCCTAGCAAAGAAAGTAAGGTTCATCGTCACCTTGTTTGAAATTATCAAGATTAAAATTGTTGACAACTGATTTGATTGCGCTGACTGGGTTGTTCACAGCTGTGTTTTCATCAATTATCCTGAGAAAAAGAACGGGTCGGTTGGGAGTATAAGGACGAAAATGTACGTTTTGCCATAACGTAAAATTGTAACTGTTATTTTCTTATCACTCTAAATTCGCATTTTGCATTTCCGAGTAATCCGTTACCGTCAACGCCTTCTACGACCCCGATAAATCCGGTATTGATGTCAGAACAATAGAAATGAACTTCCGCTTCTCCTTTTTCATCTGTAATGACAGATGGAGTCCATAATAAAGTATTGCGGGCATCAGGAGTGGAAAGCTGAATGTCTACCTCATCTGGTTGGTAAAACTCTCTTTTTCCATAATAACCTTTGGTACGCCAGAGGTTATTCATGCGAAGTAGTTCTTCTTCTGAATAATGATTAGCGTGATAAACTACTGTTTGTTTATCTATGAGAGAAAATTGATTACCGCCCAAATGTTTAAATTTCACTATTTCATATTGTTTACCTTCTATAGGTGTTGTTCGTTTATCAGAAGATATATGACAAGGTTTCCACCAAGGATGAGCATTATAATCAGGTTTGTAATTTTGTAAATAGCCACAGCCACAAACATAAGTATAATTCAAGTTTATTTGTGCCAAACTATCCAGCCTTCCCATCATTTTATCTCTAAACGGTTTATGCCCCTTTGCCGTTATCGTCACCTCATTCAATAGTATGGTACTGTCACTGCTTATCACAGGCAAATCAAGGATTTGCTCTTTCTTATAGTGGGACAGTTCCTCCATCGGATAATACTGAGGCCTGTTCTTCTTTATACTATCAATTAAAGGAAAGTAATCCACCAATTCCAGTGCCGGTTTGAACTCTTTCGACAACATGGGCTTCAAATACACATACCCTCCTTGAAGTGCTTTCATTTTGTCCGGGTCAACCATAAAACGTCCTGTAGAGTCCGTCCAAATAAACTGGGAGTTTCCTTCTGCACCGAAAACCTGGATAAGCTGTTCTGCTCCTTCATCCTGTTTATCCTTTTTCTTACTCTTAAGGGTCTGTATGCCATTGATTTCATCTGTCAAAAACGGTTCTCCTTGGTAATCAGGCTCTGCTGCATTCCATACATATCGCCTCCAACCTTGTGTAAGTAACAACAGATCCAACGCTTCTTTCCTGTCACTGTTCTTTTCGTCAAAATAGTAAGTCGGGTTACAGATCCTGCCCCGTATTTGGGAGGAAAGATAACAGTAAGTGAGGATATTCACCGGGTCGGCAGGATTATTGTATGCCCGGTCATATACGCTAATACCTAGATTTGCCCTCACCGGATTGCCTTTTTCGTCTGTCGTTTTTATCTTGATTGACGCTTTTTCCCGAATTGTAAAACTTGTCTTTTCAGGCTCAGCCGTTATATACAGTTTCTTTTGGGGATGAACATACACCAACCGTTCTGCAACGGGCTGCATGGAGCTGTCGAAAAGCGTAAACTCCGCTATGCCCTGATACGGGAAGTTTTCGAGCGGGATGGAGATTTTAAGACTGTCTTTTAATATCCCTTTTGCCATACAGCAAATCATTCCGCGCATTTGTCCCAAAAGATAAATTTGGCGGTGTGGCAAGCCCTTGGTTTGTGAAAGGACAAAATCCAGATGTTCTTTATCCTGCTTTCGAAGATTCAGTACCATTCCTTGCGAATGGATCTCGGGTAACGGATAGCTTTTTCCATTCTTCAATTCAATCCTATATTTTTTATTGACAAAGGGAGTGAAGGAGACGACTCCCATCCCATCGTGTACGTTATTTATTCCGCACAGGAACTTATCATCTTCATAGATGGCTCCTTCCACAGATACCGGATTCCCCTTGCCGTCGGTTGCCTTGAAAGCCAGTCTGGAGGAAAGACCGGAAACGAGATTCCCTCCTTCGGGGAATGTTTCAAAACGGAAGGTTGTATCTTTAGGATTCCCTGTTACTTCCGAACGGGCTATATTCTTTACTATCCTTATTTTGCGGGTAGGGGTTATTCCGGTAGTATCATGCTTGTAAAAAGAGTGTTTGGTATAGCCTTCCAACAAATAGTCGCCTTCCGAAAGTTTTTCGTCTATGTAGATATGGCCGGATACGATGCCATTCTCTATCGGATACTTTTCCTGCCAAACCACGCTGTCTTTCGGATTAATCATTTGCAGATAAAGAGTCTTACTCTTATCCGATAAGCCGAAAGTTTGTGCATCTAGCTGATAGGCTTTGAACCAGAGGTCTTCACCGGTCTCGTAGATGTCTTTACTTGTTTGAAAATAGATTGATTCAGAGGGATGAGAAGAAAAGCTGCTTTCTATATGATTAACCAAGGAGTCTATGGATTCTTGGGAATGAACCATAGAGGTTGTCAAATTCATTCCAAACAAAAAAATAAATATTTTATATACCTTTACATCTTTCTTATTCATTTGAATATTGGCAATATATCGATGAAAGTATTGAATTTATAGTATTTAGTTATAACTTTTAAGCAATTACTGTTATATTTTCAGAGAGTAAAGCTACAGAGAGAGGAAAAACTTCCACTGCATATTTCTTATGCAGGAGATTTGGAACTTCAGTGTGTTTTTATCCTTCAAGGTTCTGTATCTCCACTTCTTTGACCTTCCGGAACAAGTCGGATGCAAATATGAAACTGTTCAACCGTTCGTTGGTGGAAGTGAAGATATCGTCTTTATTGCCTTCCCATTCTTTGTGCCCTTCGTAGATGTAGATGATTTTTTCTCCGATACCCATTACAGAGTTCATGTCATGAGTGTTGATGAGAGTAGTCATATTGTATTCCCGGGTTATATCCTGTATCAGTTCGTCGATGACAAGCGAGGTCTTGGGGTCAAGTCCTGAATTCGGCTCGTCACAGAACAAGTATTGCGGGTTTAGGGCAATGGCACGGGCAATGGCTACGCGTTTCTGCATACCACCGCTGATTTCTCCAGGAAATTTGTCTTTAGCTTCAATCAAGTTGACACGTTCTAAACAGAACATGGCACGACGAGTCCGGTCGCGCAGGGTGTCGTTGCTGAACATGTTCAGTGGAAACATTACGTTGTCCAGTACTGTCATGGAGTCGAACAGTGCGGCACTTTGGAAAATCATTCCCATTTCCCGGCGGAGCGCTTTCTTCTCCTTCTTTCCCATGGCAAGGAAGTTGCGGTGGTCATACAACAATTCTCCTTTGTCCGGTGTCAACAAACCCACGATACATTTCATGAGTACGGTTTTTCCCGAACCGCTCTGCCCTATAATCAGGTTGGTCTTTCCATTCTCAAAAGTGGCATTGATATCTTTCAATACCTCTTTTCCTTCAAATGATTTGCAAAGTCCTTTCAGTTCAATCATCCCATTAAAAGTTGAGTTAATATTAGGTCGGCGAATAAGATAAGTACACTGCTGCATACTACGGAGTCGGTGGACGCCTTACCTACCTCGATGGAACCACCTTCGACGGTGTAGCCGAAGAATGCCGATACACTGGCAATGATAAAGGCAAAGAACAGCGACTTGATGATACCGCACCAAATAAACCATTCGACAAACATGTACTGCAAGCCGTATTCTAAATCTACCGCCGACATGATGCCACCGAACCAGCAAGTACAGAAGGCACCTATGATACCGGCGAATATACTGAACGTCACCATCAGTGGAATGGTTGTCACCATAGCGGCGATTTTCGGTAGGATAAGATAGTTGGCAGAGTTGACACCCATAATTTCAAGGGCGTCTATTTGCTGGGTGACCCGCATGGTGCCCAGCTCCGAGGCGATGTTTGACCCGACTTTCCCTGCCAGAATCAGGCACATGATGGAGGAGGAGAATTCCAGCAGCATGATTTCACGGGTTACATACCCCACTGTCCATCGGGGCATGAAGGGACTCTCGATGTTCAACTTTATCTGTATGGTGATTACAGCTCCGATGAAGAACGATATCAGCAATACGATGCCGATGGAGTTCACGCCAAGCTGTTCCAACTCGTTGACATATTGGCGGAAAAACATACGTATACGTTCGGGGCGGGCGAATACGCGTCCCATCAGTATGATATATCTTCCCACTGTCTTAAGTGCTTTAATCATGACATATAAGTATTTGAATGCAAATGTACACTATTTCGGCTTATTTTTGCTACATTTGCGGCGAAAACCTTTAGAATATGGAAGAAGAAAAAGGCATAAAGGACAATGTAGAAGAAGTTAAGGAAAATCTGCAGGCCGGGCAAGACCGGACTATAGGGGCAGAACTGCGGGAAGAAGACAGGATGGTATTGCGTACGGAAGACCTTGTGAAGAAATATGGTAAACGTACGGTAGTCAGCCATGTGTCTATTGACGTGAAGCAAGGAGAAATTGTCGGTTTGCTGGGGCCGAATGGCGCTGGTAAGACGACTTCTTTTTATATGACCGTAGGGCTGATTACACCCAATGAGGGACGCATCTTCTTGAATGATTTGGATATAACGAAGTATCCGGTATACAAGCGTGCGCAGACGGGTATCGGATATCTGGCGCAGGAGGCTTCCGTGTTCCGCCAGATGAGTGTGGAAGACAACATTGCATCTGTATTGGAAATGACCGACAAACCTTTGGAGTATCAAAAGGATAAGCTGGAGAGTCTGATTGCTGAATTCCGTTTGCAAAAGGTGAGGAAAAATAAGGGTAACCAGTTGTCTGGTGGCGAGCGGCGCCGTACGGAAATTGCCCGTTGTCTGGCCATTGACCCCAAATTCATTATGTTGGACGAGCCTTTTGCCGGTGTAGACCCGATTGCGGTGGAGGATATTCAGCAGATTGTGTGGAAGTTGAAGGATAAGAATATCGGCATTTTGATTACTGACCACAATGTGCAGGAGACGTTGAGCATTACCGATCGTGCTTATCTGCTGTTTGAAGGAAAAATCCTGTTTCAGGGTACCCCGGAAGAGTTGGCCGAGAATAAGATTGTACGTGAAAAGTATCTGAGTAACAGTTTTGTGCTACGTCGCAAGGATTTTATGAAGTGACACGGTTGCTGTTGATTGATAGAAATAAAAAAAGACCACTATTTAGTGGTCTTTTTTTATTTCTCCTTAAATCTATGGTATTAATATTTCGGAGGTCTTGCTTCTTTTACTACCATCTGGCGACCAAAGAATTCGGCGCCGTCAAGTTCTGCAATAGCTTTGGCAGCAGCTGCACTGTCTTCCATTTCAACGAAAGCAATGCCTCTGAAGCGTCCGGTCGTACGGTCATTGATAAATTTAACGGAAGTAACTGTACCGTAATCTTCCATGGCCTTTTGCAGGTCATCTTCCTTAACACGGTAGTTAAGGTTTCCAACATAAATGTTCATAATGAAAATGATAAAATAAATAAAATGAATAAAACTCTCTTGGAAGGAAGGCTGAATAATAAATGAATCACAAAGACAGAGAGTTTACAAAAGCGTTCTTGAAAACGGAAGTAAAAACCATGTAATGGAAATCGAATAACTAATGTGCCATCATTCCGTGACAAAGAAACGTATAAAAATCGGATTGACAATGCTTTTCTATAATTATTTTGCTTTTTTCTTCCAGCTCGTGTGGAGGAATTTGGCAGTAACCATGTTATATATACTTATTCCTTAGTAACAGAAAAGAAATAATTCGGCTATGTTTTTTGATAATTGAAAGAATAACGCTAATTTTGCAACCCCATTTGAGATATGGAACAAAGTATAAATCAAATAAATAATTGTCAGAATGAACGTTTCATTACAAAACATTGACAAAGTAAGCGCACTGCTTACTGTAAAGCTTGAGAAAGCAGATTATCAGGAAAAAGTAGACAAGTCATTGAAGAACTTCCGTCAGAAGGCGCAGATTCCCGGTTTCCGTAAGGGAATGGTTCCTATGAGCTTAGTTAAGAAAATGTATGGTAAGTCTGCATTGGCTGAAGAGGTGAACAAGCTGCTTTCAGAAACAGTATATAAGTATATCCAGGACAATAAGGTAAATATATTGGGCGAGCCTTTGCCCAACGAAGACAAGCAACAGGAAATTGATTTCGATACTATGGAAGAGTTCGAATTCTTGTTTGATATTGCTTTGGCTCCGGAATTTAAGGCTGAAGTTTGTGCAGAAGATAAGGTAGATTACTATACTATCGAAGTTACAGACGAAATGGTGGATAATCAGGTCAAGGCTTACACCCAACGTAACGGCAAGTATGACAAGGTAGATGTTTACGAGGACAATGATATGCTGAAAGGTTTGCTTGCTGAACTGGATGAAGAAGGTAATACCAAAGAGGGTGGCATTCAGGTGGAAGGTGCTGTAATGATGCCTTCGTACATGAAGAATGATGAGCAGAAAGCTATTTTTGCCGGTGCAAAAGTGAATGATGTGCTTGTATTCAACCCGAATACGGCTTGGGACGGAAATGCTGCCGAATTGTCTTCTTTGTTGAAGATTGACAAGGAAGCTGCTCCCGAAGTGAAATCCAATTTCAGCTTTCAGGTAGAAGAAATCACACGTTTCGTTCCGGGTGACTTGACTCAGGAAATCTTCGACCAAGTATTTGGTGAAGGCAATGTGAAGACGGAAGAGGAATTCCGTGCTAAAGTGAAGGAAGTTATTGCCAACCAGTTCGTGGCAGATAGTGACTATAAGTTCTTGATTGACGCACGTAAGATGCTGATGGAGAAAGTAGGTAAACTGGAATTCCCGGATGCATTGTTGAAGCGCATTATGCGTCTGAACAATCCTGATAAGGAAGAAAGCTTTGTAGAGGACAACTATGATAAGAGCATTGAAGAGCTGACTTGGCACCTGATTAAGGAACAGCTGGTGAAAGCCAATGACATCAAGGTTGAGCAGGAAGACATCACAAATATGGCTAAGGAAGCTACCCGCGCACAGTTTGCACAATACGGCATGATGAGCGTGCCCGAAGAAATTCTGGAGAACTATTCAAAGGAAATGCTTAAGAAGAAAGAAAGCATAGAAGGTTTGGTCAACCGTGTGGTTGAATCGAAACTGGCTACTGCATTGAAGTCTCAGGTGGAACTGGAGCATAAGAACGTTTCTGCTGAAGAGTTCAATAAGATGTTTACATGAGAGTAATGTGAGCCTACGGCTGAAATTTATAAAGAAACACAGAGTTTGATGAACTATAACTCTGTGTTTTTTTGTGTCTCTGTGTTCTTTTTTGTTTCTTTGTAGCCTTATAAATTTAATAGTCCGTTAAAAATTCACCATATCGGCTAAGCGGCTTCTGCCACTATGCCAAAGAGTTCTTTGATAAGTTT
>NZ_JAMZEE010000066.1:0-12783 GCF_024704895.1 Bacteroides muris (ex Fokt et al. 2023)
CTATCTTATTATACTAAATATTATTTACTAACTCATTTGTTTTCAACGGATTAACTGTAATTTTAACGAAGTATTAACTATATAGAGAACTATTAAATAAGCGGATTGTGAAATAGTCAGCCTTTCTGTTTGAACAGCATTCATGCGAAAAGAACCGTTTCTGTATGATACCCACGGACAATGGCTACCGTATCGGCGCAACACGCTGCCACTTTCGGCAAATCCATTGCAGAGCAGCAGATTATATATTCCTTTGCGGCAAAAGAAACAATACCAACTAAAAGAAAGACAATATGGAAATCGTATCAATCGAAAGAAAGACCTTTGAGGCGATGGTCGCCAAGTTCGACCGCTTCGTCCGCCGTATGGATGCCATCTGCCATCGGCACGGGGAAAAGAGAATGAGCGAGTGGATGGACAATCAGGACGTGTGCCGGATGCTCAACATCAGCCCACGAACATTGCAGACGCTTCGTGATAACGGCACATTGGCTTACTCGCAGATAAACCACAAGACCTACTACCGTCCCGAAGATGTGAAACGTATCGTCTCTATCGTAGAGGATAGGAGAAAAGAAGCAAGGTTCAAAGGCAGGACAATCTGATAACCGAATAGAGTAACAACAATAATTCCACTAAATCTAAAGTATGAACGAACTGATTAACAAAGACAACGAGTGGATAATCCACTTCATGGGCAGTCTTGACCGATTGCTTGACAATGTAGAGCATCTGACCGCCAACTACCGCCCGACACTGGGCGGCGAGCGTTTTTTCACCGACAAGGAAGTGTCGGCACGGCTGAAAGTAAGCCGCCGGACACTTCAGGACTACCGTAACGAAGGGCGCATAGCCTATATCCAGTTGGGCGGTAAAATCCTCTACCGTGAATCCGACATCGAAAGAATGCTGAATGACGGCTACCGCTCCGCCTACCGACTGACAGGCACATGATTTTCTTGAAGGAGCGCAGTTTGCCGTCTGCCCTGTGATTGCGTCAGCAATGGATTTTCGGCAAAAAAAGGAACAGCTTACGGATGAAGCATCAATATTCCACTTCGTCTGTAAGCCGTTCCTTTCTATCTCCTGATTTTTCCGTCAGTCGCTTGTTTCCGTTGCCGGATGCTTTTTTAAGCGTGTGTCAAGCAGTGGCAAGGTTTTCGGGCTGAATACGCTCAAACAGTTTTGAGGAAGATTCTGCCCGAAACGGCATCGCCGCCTGACCTTGCCAATGCCGTCGAGCCACATGCTACCTTTGCATCCGTGGATCGGAAACGAGTGGCTGGCGGAATAAGCCTCAACTATACCATAGGTTGTTGCCTCTGCCATAGGAAACAAGCAATGTAATCGGAGCCTCTCTTTTGATAGAGCAGATTTCATTTATTACAAACCGTCTGAACAATGCACTTTCTCTACTGCATATCCTGAATGCAACGGCTATAACCATTTCAATATCATAAACGTCATAACTGATACCGTCCAGTCGTTTAATGTATCTCATTGTCTTGGCTTCATCCAGTTCCTTGTTCTTGTAAATAGCATGAATCGTCTTGCGGATATCGCATGAGAACATCCCGAACAGGTCGGCTATCTCGAATTGTGTCATCCATATAGGTGCTGTCGGCATAATAACTACACCCGTTTCACTGATTGTTATTATTCCTCTGTTCATAATGTACTGAATTGATACTGTTTACTTATTGTTGTCTGTCTTTTCGCCGGTATATTGTATCTTCCTGCGTTCCATCAGCTTGTCCATGTCCTTTGAGATTTTATCATCGGTTATCCGTGCATATCCCTGAGTTGTCCGAATATTGGAATGTCCCATCATCTTGGCGATGCTCTCAATCGGTATATCCGCTGAAATCAGGAAAGTTCCGAAGCTGTGCCGGCTTTGATGATAGGTCAAGTTTTCCTCTTTCCCTATGGTTACTCCCAACTCGTGAACCTCAAACCATAGGGCATCACGGTTGGGAAGAGGAAACACGGGCTTCTCGTCATCGGTCGTGTTGTACAGCGACAATATCCGCTCCGCTATGGGATGCAGGGGAATGAACGCCTCCACCTTTGTCTTTTTTCGGTTAATGCGGATGTAGCGTCTGCCCTCCGCATTCGTTCCGATATGGTGCGGATGCAGCAATTGTATGTCCGCATACGCCAGCCCAGTCAGGGTCGAGAAGATGAAAGCCCGTCTTGCCAGTTCCATCCGCTTGTCATACATCGGGGTGGAAAGTATCTTCTTGAACTCCTCACGGCTGATGTACCTATGTCTTGCTCCCGGCTTTGTCTCATACTCCAAGTCCTCACAGGGATTCACACGGATAATCTCCTTATCAACTGCAAGGTACAACAGTCTGTTCAGCCAACGCAGACAATGGTTGGTCTGGGAAACCCCGAAGTTCTTGCATTTCTTCAAGTAGGCTTTGTAGGACTTACCGAAATCCTCCGTCACTTCTTCAAGAGGAATGTCCTTTTTCCCGATTGACACTATAAAGTCCGTCAGGTACTTTTGGTAGTACATTGAAGCCCGATAGGAAGAAGTGGAGTCTATTTCCTCGGAATGTTTCTTCAATCGCTCCCGTTCCCATTCACCCATTTGCAGGAGGGTGGTCGGATGGATGTTGTTCAAGGTGATATGGTTCTTCAATATCTCCGCGCTGACCACGCCTTGTAATTTCAGAATCTCATTGTAGGCTTCCTCTGTCAGCCGCAGGTATTCACGTAAGCGGTTGTTCTCCCGTATAGTTTTTATCTCGTTCTTCTTGCTGTTCCAGTCTTCCGGACGGCAATAGATACCCGTACTGATGGCGGTCTGCTTCCCGTCAATGGTTATACGGCAGAGTACGGCGGTCGTTCCGTCAGCCTTTATCTTGCTGCGGTTGATATAGGGCAAGAGTGAAAATGTGCTTCGCATATCTTTTTCTGTATTAAAGGGTTAAAGAACTAATTGAAAATCTTTGGTGGTTTCTATGAACTTGTCCATGTCCTCGAAAAGTTTCTTCGGGCTGACACGGGCATAGACCTGTGTCGTGGAAATGTCGGAGTGTCCCAGCATCCTGCTGATGGTCTCTATCGGCACACCCGCTTCAAGCGTAATCAGCGAAGCGAAGCTGTGCCTCGCCTGATGGTAGCACAAGTCATCCTTGATGCCTGCCAGTGCCGCCAACGCTTTCATGTGCCGCCTGAGATTTGACCAGCGAAGCAAAGGAAACAGGGTTTCCCTTGTCTCGTCCTTGTATTTTTCAAGCAACGCCAACGCTTCGGGAAGAAGCTTCACGCTTGCCCGATGCTCGTTTTTCTTCCGGCGGTATTTCAGCCACAATGCCCCGTTGTCGTCCGTGTACAGGTTCTCGTCCGTGATGGAAACCATATCGGCGTATGACACGCCCGTGTAGCAGGCGAACAGGAACAGGTCACGTGCCAGCATGTGGGATTTTCTATAAGCCGGTATTTCCACGTCACGGATTCTCTCGAACGATTCGCGGCTCAATGCCCGCGGTGTCCTTTCCGATTGCCGGGGCAGGGCGAAATGCTGGAAATGGCATTTCTCGGAATACCCCTTCTTGTAGGCAAGGCGACAAATCTTCTTCAGGATGGCAAGATGGTGGCGGACAGTATCTATAGCATAGCCTTTTTCTTCCGTGGCGAAAGCCTGATAGTCGTGGATGAACTGCTCCGTCAATTGCCCGAAAGCCAAGTCCTTGAGCTTATACCTGTGTCTGATGAACTCGCCGAGTGTAAGACGCATATAGTGATAGCCGGGATAAGTCCCTTTCGCACGGTCAATACCGATACGGGCTTTGAGGTCGTCACAGACAACGTCCGTCATTTTCATGAGCGTCATCTGCGTTTCCATGCTGCCTTGAAAAAAGTCTTTCACATCGGCGGCATCGAAGTCAATCTTGCGCTCCACAAGGTTGTCGAATGCCGTGTTCACCGCCAGCAGCAACTTGTCAATCTTGGCATTGGTTTCCACCGCTTCCTTACCCTTGCCGTTCAGACGGCTTTCACGAGGGTTCCAGAGTTCCGGCGTGCAGGACAGCTTACATCCGAACTGCGCCATTGTGCGGTTCACCGTGATTCTTCCCATCATCGGGGCTTTACCCGACTTGTCCAATCCGCTCTTTTTGAGGTAGAGCAGCACCTTGAATTTTTCTACTTTCATACGCTTATTTTTTTAGTGCAAAATTACTTGCCGTATAAGCGTTCCTTGATATGCAAAATGCTGTGTATTAGAGCAAACAAAACGGTGAGGACTTCATTTTACTTCATTCCGTTACCGACATCCGTTTCGGTAACTGCCCGGCTAACGGTTTGGTAACTGAACAACCTCAATATTCCGTTGCCGTTTGCATTTTCCCTACTTGGCAGAATACTGAAACATCGTTCATTTCAAACGACTTACGTTCAAACTTCACCTGTATGTTTTTCCTTGCATAGCCTATCACATTCCACATGGCGCGTCATACCTTTGCCACTACCATCACGCTACAGCAGGGCATACCGATAGAAACCGTCTCGAAGATGCTGGGGCATGCCAGCCTCACGACCACGCAAATCTATGCCAAGGTGCTCGACAAGAAGATAATGGATGATATGTCGGCACTGAAAGAGGCATACGCCAAGAAAGAGGCGCTGAAGAAAGCAAGCAATCAATAACTATAATACCACTGATATGAAAAAGAGACTCATTGAACGGAACGCCCTGCAGGCGGCGGAATGCCTGACGGAAATGGAAGATAAGGAGTACCTGCGCAGCACGGACGTGACGCGCATCTTCTCCATCAGCAACTCCACGCTGAAGCTGATGCGTGCCAGGGGCGAACTGCCCTGCTACCGCCTCGGCAAGACTTACCTATATAAGAAGGAAGAGATAGAGGCGTGCCTGGTGAAACTCATAGCAGGAAGGGAGTGAGTATGGCAAAGCAGGGTTTCAGTTACTACAAGGCGGAAACAGACCGCTTTCAGGACATCAAGATAAAGCGCCTGAAGAAGAAGTACCATTGTGCCGGGTATGCCGTCTATCAGTACGTGCTCAACGAGATTTATCGGGTGAGGGGCTACTGCCTGCCGTTCACCGAAGACCACCTCTTCGACGTGTCCGAATACTGGGACATCGAAGAGGAGGAGGTGACCGCCATCATCGGCTATTGTGCCGAGATAGGGCTGTTCGACAATCGGTTGTGGCAGGAGAAGGGGGTGCTGACCGCACGGAGCATACAGACGCGCTACATCGACATCTGCAAGGTGTGCAAGAAGACGCCCGCCATCGAGGAGGAACTCCGGCTGGTGGAAGCGGAGAAAGCCGCCCAGGCGCCGGAATCGCTGCCACAGCTGTTCCCCAGGGAGGAACTGCCGTCGATGCGGATTGTCCCGAAAGCCGGGGCGGACGCAGTGCCGAAGGGTGCCGCCGATATACCGGAAGCCGCTGTGCCGATGCCTGCCGCCCGGGCACTTGTAACCGCACAAGCGGAAACGGGTGCCGAGGGTGCCGGGAAGCGGGTCTTGTCGGAGCTGGAAGCGAGGGAGGCGGAAGCGTTTCCGGAAGGTTTCAGGAAATTTCCGGAAACTTCCGGAAGTTTTCCGGAAGAATCCGACAAATCTATTAAAAGCTATGCAAGTATAAACTCCTCCTCAAACTCCCCCTCACGGGAGGAGGCGGACAAGGCTTCGCGCTCTTCGGGGAAGGAGAGGCTGCGGCGGCTGCTCAGGGCGATGAGCATCGCTCCCGACGATGCCCGCTGGATAGGCACGATAGAGGGCATCGACGCTGACGGCTCGCCGCTGTGGCTGCTTGCCGATGAGGTGCGGCAGAGCCGCGGCAGGCTGACGGTGTGCAGCTACCTGATGCCCTCGTTGCGCTCGCTGGTGGCGGCGGGGCGGCTCACGGTGCGGAGGCAGGCAGCCGATACGTCCGAGGAGCTGCGGCGGCTGTTGCGGCAGGTCAGGGTGCCGAGCTACGACATCGGGCGGGTGCTCGAGGCGATAGACGAAGTGCGGTGCAGCAAAGGCAAGATAAGCATGCCTGCCAGGTACATCCTTTCGAAGCTGCGGAAGGCGGCGCCTGCCAAGGCTTCGTGAGGGGAGAATCCGGAGATGAAGTGCGCTCCCGGCGTGTGCGTCGTGAGCGGAAACAGTGAAAAAACGCTCGTGTGGTACGCCTCATGAGCAAAAAACATCGGAAATGAAGAATGAACGACAGACAGCGGCCGCTCCGGTCAGCGGCAAGTACTACCCCCGCAAGATGGCGCACGGGTGGTGCGTGGCACACCGCATCACGGCATGCGGGGCAACAATTGAGCGCTTCGGCGCGAAGTATCGGACCTATCGGGAAGCTTTCGAGCGTGCCGAGTGGATGAACCGTGAGGAAGCCCGTGCGGCGGCACTCCGGGAGGCATCCGGAAACGGGAAGGAGGCGCGGCCATGAGCATGGAGAAGGTATCGACGCTCACCTTGCGGCTGACGGCGGAGGAAGCGGAACAGCTGGAGCGGCTGAAAGCGTTGGTGGGCAAATCGACAGGCAGCGAGGCGTTGAAGTACGTGATGAGGGAGTATCCCCGTTTCTGTGCCCATTACCGGGAAGAGGCGAAGAGGCAGCGCGAGAGGGAGCAGGAGTTTGCCGAGATGCGCCGTGCGTTGTGCGGTTATGTCGAGGCGTTGCATCGGTTGCAGGCGGTGGCGTTGCGGGAGTAGTGCCGCCGGTGGGGGAGGGTGATAGCAGTCGTTCCGGAGATATCGCCTTGGTACCTGGTGCGGATGATAGCAGATTTCATACCAGGATTGCTCAAGCTGCGGGTGAAGTGATAGCAAACCGAAGGCTTGAAACAACGGATGAACGCCGGAACCTGCCGAAGCGAGATAGCAGCCAATGCCGGCTCGATGAGATTGGCCAATGAAAATTGATAGCAGATTACATTCCCGGAACGGCAGCCGGCCGAAAGGATTGCTGTCGCTTCCGGGGCGTACTGTGCAGGAGGATATGCGCTGTCCGGGAGGCATCCGGCTCTTTTGTCCGCCCCTGCCCCCAATGCACGCCGCCAGCCCGCCGTGCGGGCACCCAGCCGGCACGCAAAGGGTGCAGCGGCTTCGGCAGTGCTCCGTCGCAGGCGGCAGTTCCGGAGACAGCTTTGCCGCGCTGGCGTCCGTCGGCTCAGCCCGTGCCGCCTGCCCCTTTCCCTTGGCTTATACACGGCGGGGCATGCCGCACTCAGGGCAGTGTTGCCGCGCTCCCGGTAGCACCGCTCGTTCCTCCCGCTGCTGTTGCGGTGACCGTGTGCTTCATAGGTATGCCTTTTTTTCTGCCCTTCGGCGGAAAAAAGAGATAGGAAGCTGAGTTTTTATAACATAATAAGAATATTTTTCAGCCGGGCGCTTCGCTTGACTCCCGGCTGCGCTACGCTAAAAATATTCGCTATTATGTTAACAATACAGCTTTGTATCCACGCCAGCGCTCCCTCCGGTCGGCACAGCTGTCGGAGAGAGCATAGTTCCTTGCACCCATGCCCGGGGCTGGGACATTTCCTTCCGGCTTCGCCGGGCTGTGTGCGCTGCGCGTCCACGGCGCGTTGTGCCGCCTGCCGTCCGGCCAAGCCCAGGGGCGCGCGCCTCACCCCGCGAGCGGGGCGCGATACCTCTTCGGTCCGGCTGCGCCGGGCTGCGCTGCCCCATCTGTCCGGAGCTAACTATATTTATATATATATCCACCCTCCGCACACCTTTGCCATCAGGAATATATGTGTATCTTTACGTTTGTAAATTAAATACATAAGCTATGACATCAAACCCATTCCGCTTGCAACCCGCTTGTAGCGGCCGTCGTTCTGCCATCACCGAACCTGGCCTGAAGAAGCATTCCTACGGTTTCAAAGAACTTGCCGTGCTCTATTTCCCCAGCATCGCCCCTGCCAGTGCCAGTATCCGGCTGAAAGCCTGGATCAAAGATTCGCCCCAACTCCTGGACCAGCTGACCGAGACCAATTATCACCTGAATGCCCGCGTGCTCACGCCCCGGCAGATTTCCTTGATAACAGTCGCTTTCGGTTCCCCATTCTGACTGCCTGACCATGAACGTGATTGCTTCCCGCCCCATCAACCTGATTGTGATACACTGCACCGCTTCGCGTTGTGACCGTGTCCTTTCGCCCTCTGACCTCGACAGCCTCCACCGCCGCCGAGGCTTCGACGGCTGCGGTTATCACTACTACATCACCCGCGACGGACACACCCACGCCATGCGCCCGCTCCACCGCATCGGCGCCCACGCCCGAGGCCACAATGCCCGCTCGATAGGCATCGCCTACGAGGGCGGCCTGCTGTCCGACGGCACTCCGGCCGACACCCGCACCCGGGCACAACGCTCCGCGCTGCGTTCCCTCATCAGCCGCCTGCTCGTCCTCTATCCCCGGAGTACCGTCTGCGGCCACCGCGACCTCAGCCCCGACCTGAACGGCAACGGCATCATCGAGCCGCAGGAATGGCTCAAGCAATGTCCCTGTTTCGACGCTTCTGCCGAATACGCCACCCTCCGTCCCTGATAACCGCACAATCCGTGCGGGAAGCGCACATAAACGCATGCACTCGCCACCGCTTCTTCGCTTCTTCGTACCTTCGTCCCCCGAACTAATCAAAAAGAATGCCGCTATGAAGAAAGTCATGAAATGGGTGCTTCGCGCCCTGAAATTCGTTTTCACAAACGAGAGTTTCCGCACCTTCATCGCCTCCTTGCTGGGCAAGGAGAGTGACAGAAAAACAGGAAGCAAGTAGCCAGCCATTCCGGTTCCGGAAGAAGCCGCCTCCACAAAGGGCGGCTTTTTCATGCTCCGCCAGGAGCCGGAGGAATGCAGCCGTTGCCCCACATATCTGCACGAAACCGTACACAACCGCACGAACCCCCGAAACCTGCGCGCGTGCGTGCGTACATTTGTCCTATATCTCCGCAACCGGAGAAGCGAAAACCATGTTTCAACCTTTAAAACTTTTTCAACTATGCCCGTATCTTATTCCGTATCAGGCCGCAAAAAGCCCGGCGACAAAAACGCCCCTGTAAAGTTCTACGCCCAAGTGCAAGCCTCCGATGAGTGCCCGTTCCAGACATTGACCCGCACTGCCGCCGACCGTTCCACCGTGACTGCCGCCGATGCAAAGGCTGTGATGGACAACGTGATGACCGTGCTCAAGGAGAAACTTGCAGCCGGACAGATTGTGCGTATCGACGACCTCGGCTCTTTCCGTGTAGCCATCAGCACCGAAGGTGTGGAAGTTGCCGAAAAGTTCACCGCCGCCAACATCAAGAAAGCACGCATCGTCTTCACGCCCTGCAAGGAACTGAAGAACCTTTGCAAGACTTTCGAGTACCGCAAGACTTCTACCGTAGCAACCCGCGGTCAAGGCGGTGCTAACGAAGGGGAAGACAACACCACCGGAGGCGGTGGCAATGATGGCGACCAGAGCGAGAACCCACTGGGCTAAACGCCCGTTTTCCGCGCAGGAAACACTCGAAAACGTCCCGGTGATTTTTCATTTCGCCGGGGCGTTTTTTTATTTCCTCCCGTGAAAATGGAAAAACGCCGGGACGAAACCGGGAAGCGTATGCCTGGCATGACCAAGGGGGCTTCCGGCGGCTTTTCCTGAATGGTTTTGCAATGAACAGGCCTCAATTCCGGATTCTGACGAATACGAGGTTTGCAGACGAAAACGGATGTAACAAGACAAAAACGGGTGCGATGGCATGGCGGAACAGGCAACGGATTTTTCCTTCTTTTTCTTCACAAAGATAGGCTCCGGCCGTCATTCAATCAAGAACCGGCTACGCCTATCCGGCAGAAAAAAAATCCTGAGCGCCTGCGGCGTGCGGTTTTTTTCCTGCCGGATTTCTTGCTTGAATGCCGTCCTACACCTGGGGGAAGTTTAGAAAAAAAAGGAAAAAAATGTGGGGGGCTGCGCGGTGTGGCGTGGGTGTGTGCAGTTATCCTTGCCGCTTGGTGAGCCATTCGGCGGCTTTGCGCAGCGTGTTGGCAAGCGCGGTCTTGTCGGTGGCGGCATCATCCAGTCGGAGGCGCCAGCCCGGTTTCTTGTAACGGCACAAGAAGAGTTCCTGCCCGTCGGGCGAGGTTTCCAGCCCGTAAGCCGCAGGTTTCAGAATGCGTGTCTTGTTTGGGGGTGTCATGATGCTGGTATGCCCGTCGTGCCGATAGCGCAGCGTTTAGAGTTAACGGCCTGTCTTTTTCGACTGTCCCTTATGGTCCTGGTGCCAGTAATACAGCCCGGCTGTATTGGCTACTACAATGATGAATGCAAACATGATTAGTGCTCCCATACTCTATGCTCCTTTCTTTTTGTCGCGTACCAGGTACAACCCCCAGCCCAATGACAGGGCTACGGCAAGAGTGCCTCCCGCGTAGATTATCCACTTTTGTTCCACTTCTCCGAAAATCGAGGTCAGCACTACGGCGGTGGTGATGTACTTGGCGATATCCATCAGCCATTTTCCCAACTCTTTTTTCATGATTTTGTTCTCGTATTACAGTTATTAATAGTAGGGTGTCTCCCTATTTCAGTAACACAAAGATACGTGTTTTTATTGTAAAATCCTAATAATTAGTGTGAAAACTTTATTCTTATTTCATGTGCCGCTCCTCCGGTTCGGCGGCCGGGTATGTGTTCCGGCAGTTCTTCCCACCGCGCAGCCACCCCCATTTTTTTTCCTTTTTTCTAAACTTTCTTTCAGGTGCAGGGCGGAATCCGGACAAGAAATCCGGGGGGAAAAAACCGCACGCCGCAGGCGCTCAGGATTTTTTTCTTCCGGATAGGCGGAGCCGGTTCTTGGCCGGATAACGTCCCGGAGCCTATTTTTGTGAAGAAAAGAGGAAAAATGTACGGAGTATCTTTCGGGTGTGCCCAATCACTGCCCGACGGGCTTCCGGAGCGTCCGGCATCGTCCGGCGAAGCCGGTGGGAAAGGTATTGGCCGCCTCGGCGGACATGACCCAAGGCTTGGCCGGACGGCAGGCGGCACAACGCGCCGTGGATGCGCAGCGCACACAGCCCGGCGAAGCCGGAAGGAAATGTCCCAGCCCCGGGCATGGGGGCGAGGAACTGCGCTCCCTCCGACAGCTGTGCCGACCGGAGGGAGCGCTGGCGTGGATACCGGTATTAAATATAATAATATTTATCGAGGGGAATAGTCGGCGCTTGCGCCGCCCCTCGATATGGATTGTTATGTTTAATACTAAGAACCTCTCTCTTTTTTCTGCTCCGGCAGAGAAAAAAGGCATACCTATGAAACACACGGTCACCGCAACATCGGCGGCTGACGGAGCCGACGATACCGGGAGCGCGGCAAAACCGCCCTGAGTGCGGCATGCCCCGCCGTGTATAAGCCAAGGGAAAGGGGCAGGCGGCACGGGCTGAGCCGACGGACGCCAGCGCGGCAAAGCTGTCTCCGGAACTGCCGCCTGCGACGGAGCACTGCCGAAGCCGCTGCATCCTTTGCGTGCCGGCTGGGTGCCCGCACGGCGGGCTGGCGGCGTGCATTGGGGGCAGGGGCGGACAAAAGAGCCGGATGTTTCCCGGACAATGCATGGCGAAAGGCAGTCTTTGCTATTCACCGTCCGGTGGTATGATGCCTAATCTGATGCTGTCCTCATGTGTGGCATCCCGTCCCCCGTCCGTAAAACTCTCTCCGCTCTCTTTATTGCTCCAGTCATTGATGTTATATTCCACATTGTTCTCTTCCTCCTTCTCTTCATGATCCAAAGGAATGGTGTTGCAAGCAGCAGCCAGTCCGATGACAATTATTCCAATGAGTGCATTTCGTTTTCGTTTATTATCGCGGTTCGTTCCGTAGCTGTTTTGTTTTACCTTCATTCCTTTTTGATTTAATTAACGTCTTATGACTTGCCAAAGATAATTTAAAAAATACGATTTTTATCCGTTTTTGTCTTTTTATTCCGAAATAAATTCTACCTTTGTCTTGCTACTTTGTAAGATAATTGAAGGAGTGATTTTAGAGTTTGTAGTCAAATTCGGTGGCTAATTCGGTGGCGCATGAACAAGTACTGCGACTTATAGGACTGATTTTAAGCTCTAATATGGTTGGATGATATAGGGCAGGTAGCCCAACCACAAACAGCCAATTTGAGCTAAAAACCTCCTAAAGTCACAAGTTTTAAGAGGTTTTTTTGTTGCTTTCCGACCATGTACAAAAATTTCGGTGCAGGCATTGGCTCAGGCTCACCCGATAAACATAGGGGGCTTAAGCGGGTCAGTAGAAAATTAGGGGTCAGTCCTAAAACCCTGTGGGTATGTTAAATCTACCCTGTTAGTTTGCATAATCTAAAAATAAAAAATAGTCTATCTCCGACTCCCCTGAACTGTGTTCTGAACGCTTTAATTTTTGCATTGAATGATTCACCAAACGCATTGGTTTCCCTGTTAACGAAATAGTTCAGTATTGTTTCATAATAGTTCTGCATGGTATTTGTTACGGTTCGAAACATCCGTATCCAAGCTTTTCCATTTGTACCACAAGGCAAGCTTTGCCCGTGTCACATCCTTGTCATAGTGCTTATTATATATATCGGTCAACTCTATGGCCAAGTCGTAAACTGATTTCAGTTCCGGATAATGGTCGAATATGATTTCCGCACGTATTCTTTGGGATTCAGTCCATTTACTGAAATGCTTAACAAGTACATGTTTGGTCCTTGCCAGCAGCTGCTTGCGGGTATCACCATTGGTATATCGAAACGGAACATACTCTATGTTTTGCTCTTTGCACCGCTGA
>NZ_JAMZEE010000067.1:0-12541 GCF_024704895.1 Bacteroides muris (ex Fokt et al. 2023)
TTATCAAAGAACTCTTTGGCATAGTGGCAGAAGCCGCTTAGCCGATATGGTGAATTTTTAACGGACTATTATAAATATAAACGAGTTAAAAAATAGATGGATGTTTTATTCTTTATAATCAATTTGTTAGCAACTTTATGAGATAATCGGAAGGGATTAGTACAGTTCCAACCCAAACTCCTCTTTTAGTTGTAACAGGGCGCTATTCTTTTGTGCCATCATCTGGAATTTTTCAACGCGCCCATAGGCACGTACCTTTTCAGCAGGAGCACTAATCCGGACAATCATGGTGATTTTGCGGTTCTTTAGCCGGGTACGTAGGTAATTTTGCAGAGTGGGTATCATGCCGGTAAATTCCTTGGCAACGATTTCATTGTCTACCACGGTTTCAAAAGTTGTGTCATTTGTTAAAGTGATGCGCATGTTCTGCATGCGCTTGGCTATGGCTACTTGCTCCTTGGGCATACGTCCGGCATACTCCTGCCAGTAATAGTTCAAATCCCTTTCATTGAAGATGTAGTCTTCTTCCGGTTGTGCTGCTTGGTGGGCGGCAGTAGGGTTAGATGAAGGGTTTCTTTGTTCCTCTTCTATATGGGGGCGTTTGATGGAGATCCCTAATCCGGACATTTTCATGACCGGAATTTTTTTCTCTTCTCTCCCTTGCGCCATTAATACGGCAGCAGGTGTGGCATGTGGAGTTGTTGCATTACTATGCTGCGTGGCAGCAGGTTGGGGAGTGCTGTTTGTCTGTACTGCCGGCTGTACGGTTTGTTGGGGCATGGCAGCAGTGGCCTGTGGCTGCTGAGCGGCGGCAGGCTGCGTGAATATGGGTTTTATAGCTTGTTTAGGGCTGCGCCCATTGGCACCGTCGTCCTCCTCGGCGGTCAGTTGTGCCACTTGTATCAGAGTGAGCTCTACCAGTAGCCGTTTGTTTTTACTGGCACGGTAGTTCAGGTCACAATCGTTGCAGAGCTTCATGGCACGGTAAAGAAAAGGGAGGGGGCATTGCTGTGCTTGTGCTTGGTAACGTTCGCGGATGCTTGCGCCCACTTCAAGCAACGGCAGTGTCGCCGGGTCTTTGCTGACAAGCAAGTCGCGCAGGTGGGATGAAAGTCCGGTGATGAAGTGGCTGCCGTCGAAGCCTTTGTTGAGCACATCATTCAGTAATAGCAACGCGTCACTGATTTTGTTCTCAAGAAAGAATCCGGTTAGTTTGAAGTAGTATTCATAGTCCAGCACATTGAGGTTTTCAATCACGCTCTTATAGGTGATGTGTCCTCCGGTGAAGCTTACCACCTGGTCGAAGATGGATAGTGCGTCGCGCATACCGCCGTCTGCTTTGAGGGCTATTACATTCAATGCTTCCGGCTCAGCAGTGATGTCTTCTTTGGAGGCGACGTATGCGAGGTGTGCTACGGTATCTTCCACGCCAATCCGGCTGAAATCATATATTTGGCAGCGTGAAAGGATGGTGGGCAATATCTTGTGCTTCTCGGTAGTGGCAAGGATGAATATGGCATGGCGTGGAGGCTCTTCCAGTGTTTTCAGGAAAGCATTGAAAGCCGAGGCGGACAGCATATGTACCTCGTCAATGATATATACTTTGTATTTGCCTATCTGAGGTGGAATGCGTACCTGCTCCACCAATTGGCGGATGTCATCCACAGAGTTGTTTGAGGCGGCATCCAGCTCATGGATATTGTAGGAGCGCTGCTCATTGAAGGCAGTGCAGGATTCACATTGGTTGCATGCCTCGCCGTCTGCTGTGGGGCTCATGCAGTTGATTGTTTTAGCAAAGATACGGGCACAAGTTGTTTTTCCCACGCCTCTTGGACCGCAAAAAAGATAGGCATGCGCCAGTTTTCCGGTGGCAATGGCATTCTTCAAGGTAGTGGTCAGTGCACGTTGGCCTACTACGGACTCAAAGGTCGAGGGACGATATTTCCGTGCAGATACGATATAGTTTTCCATATTCGGGATATTCTTTGCTTTTTGTGCAAATGTACACAAAAAAAAGAAATCTTTCGGTTATTCCTCTTATCTTTGTGACGTGAAGTTATATGATGGACAAGCTCCATCATGAATGATAAATTGCTAAATAGTAGATAACGAGATGGATAAACTTGCTTCTCTTTGGTCTTTTGTCCGCAAGCATAAATATCTGATTACGCTTGCGTTGTTTGCTGTAATTATCGGGTTCCTGGATGAGAACAGTGTTGTACGCCGTTTGGGTTACGCCCGGGAAGAAAGCCGTCTGCGCGATGAAATAGAAAAGTACCGCAAGGAATACGAGGAGAATACCGAACGGCTCAATGAGCTTGCCGTCGACTCCGGTGCCATCGAACGGATTGCCCGTGAGAAGTATCTGATGAAAAAGCCCAATGAGGATATTTATGTATTTGAAGAAGATATAGAAGAATGAAACAACTGATACCCGCCCTTTTCGCAGTAGGGGCCGTGATGCTCTTGGCAGGAGCTGCCGTTTATATCACGGGCTGGCCTCTTTCACCTTATATATATACTATCGGCGCTACGATGGTTGCTTTGGCCCAAATTAATTCTCCGTCCAAATGTAAAAGTCCCACTGTCAAACGCCTGCGCCGACAGCAAATATTCGGTGCGCTTTTGCTGGTGCTTACGGGGGCATTCATGCTCTTTACAAAAGGCAATGAATGGATTGTGTCTCTGACGATAGCCGCCATTCTTGAGCTTTACACTTCGGTACGTATTCCACAAGAGGAGGCGAAAGAAGGTTTAAGCTAAATCCGGAACATATATTCTGCATAAACAAGAGGGGCTGAACTCTTTTATAGAGCCAGCCCCTTTCTCATTTAGTTAATCTTCTGCGTTATCCGTCTATCTTTCTACCTTTTCTACTGTCAGAACTGCCGAAGAGACACCTGCCGTTACGTCAACTGTGAACCGGTAAGCGACACCGTTTTCCAGGCTTTTGCCTTCTACGAAGCCCAAGTTGCCAGCATCACGTCCGTTGGTACCGTCACCTATAAATACTAAGTCACTGGTGGTAGACAAGGCATCGTTTTTATATTCACCTCCCCAACCTTGCTGGTGGAAGAACTTGAAGTTGATGTCATCAGATTTGATTTGCTCTCCCGCTACTACTGTTACCTGATACTTCTTCGCTTCAATCTGTGACATGCAGAGACCTTTTTCTGTAGTCCAACCTACGGCATTGGTCGCTACGGAAGGTTTACCGATACCGTCACCGATAATCCAAAGGGCGCCGGTTTCGTCATCGTTCAGAGTGGCGGTGCTTGTTCCGTTCATTTTCAATACTTCCAGATAATTCAGGGCCAGGTTGGCAATGACGCGATAAGTTCCATCGATGGGCAGGAACTTCAGCGAACCGTCTTCATTCTTTTCGAAGAAGTCGGGGTCTATCCAATGTTGGTCGAAGTTGGGAATGTCTGCAGTGATGTTGTCCCCTTGCTTCAGATTGAGGTCGATGCTGTAATGGTCATCATCCACCATCTCCATTTCAGAACCGTTCAGCAGTAGTTTAACGAAAGGAGCGGCTGCATAAGTCAACGTATTGAAGGAGATGGAATATTCTCCAGCTGACAGATTGGAGAAGGTAATTTCACTGGAGGTACCTTGTGTAATGGCACCGTTGCTCCATCCGAAGTTGATTTCATTCCCGTTGGTGCCTACTTTAGGAGCTTTGATGTAACCTTTCACTTTTTGTGCAAATTCACCGGTCACGCTATACTGATTGGCTGCGACTTTTTCCATGAGGTATTCTTGGTCTCCGGAAATCAGAGTTAGGTAGGGGAAGTCCGGACGACTCAGCGCCACGTCATAGCTTTTCTCTGTGATTGTGAAATTGATGTTCTGCAGAATGAACTTCAATTTAGCTGTTCCGTTGGGAATATTTGCCAGATAGGGAACATATATTTTCCCGGTATAGTCTTGACCGTTTACTTTTGTGCGGATTATAGTCTCTGACACCATTTCGTCGCTGAAGTATAACCGCGCTTTTAACGTGGAAAGGGGTACATCTGCGTCCGATGCCTTGATTGTAAAAGGCAGACTGTCTCCGAACAAGGCTGAAGAAGGTTCTGCCTGAAAGTCCATTGTCGGGTTGCCGGGAACCGGATCGTCATCGCTGCAAGCATTCAGCATGGCTATGCCTGCCAATGCCATTAGATAGTTTTTTAAGCTTTTCATTATAATCTTCTGTTTAAATTATTAGTTTTATTTTTTCCAACGGTAAGAAACGACTGCTTTGGCCGGAACTTCGTAGGAAAAGTAGTGTGTGCCGTCGCTTACGGTGATTCGCTTGGCATCTGCATTGTTGTTTGCCAATACGAATGCATAGGTACCGTCCGTATTCTCGAAGGCGGAGTAGGTGATTCCGTTGGCTGTGTAACCGGTCGTTCCGATACGTACAGCTCCTGGTTTCACGACTGAAGACATGTGCCCGATAAGGTAATAATGGGAATTACGGACAATTTTAGAATAGTTTGTATTGTCAATATCCACTGCACCGTAGCAGGTCTTGCAAGAACCATCTGAGGGGCTTACCGGTCCCAGGTCACTGTCTAACATCAGATTCCACACAATGGTGCCGCGGCACCAGTTGTTGGCTGTTCCCAATGCTATTTCTTCCATATCGTTAAGCAGGCGTGCTTCCAAATCGCGACCGGAGTTCCAAGTACCTATGGAGGTTTCCGTAAAAAGCAGTTCCTTGTTGGGATAGAGTTTGTGGATATTCAGCAACTCAGAACGGTTACCGCCATAATTATGGTAGGCAGCGCCCGCAATGTATTGTGAGGCTTCCGCATCATCATAAATCTTGGTAGGGTAACTTTTTGGGTCGGCCAGATTGTCGTAGTTGTAGTTATGGTCGAAAACATAAATCTTTGTAGTAACTCCGGCTTCTTTGAAGGCAGGGCCCAAGCCGGTCTTGATGAAGTCACGGGCTTCTTCCCATCCCATGAACAAGGATGCTGAGTTACCGTGGTTCAGCGGTTCGTTCTGCGGAGTCACAGCGTGGATTTTGATGCCTTCCTTTTCGAAAGCTTGTATCCATTTTACGAAATAGTCGCCATACGTTCTGTAATATTCGGGGTTCAAGTGTCCGCTGGTCCATGAGTCAAAGGGTACACGTTCCTCCAGGCTTTTCACTTTCATCCACTTCGGACATGTCCAGGGAGCGGCAATTATTTTGACGGCAGGATTGATTGCCAGAATTTCCTTCAATATAGGAATCACATATTTGGTGTCTTCCATCGGAAGGGCAAAGTGCTCAAGCCCCTTTTCGTCACAGCAAGTGAATTCACTGAATGAGAAGTCGGAACAACCGATGGCAATACGTACATAGCTGAAGCCATAGCCTTCTTTGTCCGAGAATGTTTCAGTCAGAAACTTCGTGCGGTTCTCTTGTGTCATCTGCATCAGGTTGTAACCGGTAGAGCCGGTGATGGCTGCACCGAAACCGTCCATTTCCTGATAGCGGGTGGCAGGGTCGAGTGTCACGGTAGAAGGTGACATGTTGCTTCCGGTGCCGAAGGCCAGCCCGGACTTTGTCAAATCATAAGTACGACTGGTGTTCGTTACATAGAGGGTAACATCCTTTGCCTCTTCCGTGGGTTGGTCTGGCTTGGGTTCCGGTGTAGGGGTGATGTTACTGTCATTGTCATTGCCGCAGGCTGCCAGTATGGTGAAGCAGCCTAATGCGGTAGTGAATATATTTCTTAAATTCATATTCAATTGATTTTTATATTACTCATTAGTATTAATAGCCCGGGTTCTGTATCAGATTTTCGTTCTGGTCGATGGCTCCTTGGGGAATAGCCAGCAGATAGGAGTTCTCATTGAACAGATTTTCTTGTGCATGGCGGCCGCTGTCTTTGGCGTAAACGGCGTTCATCACTTCTTCTACCTTATTGAGGCGGCAAAGGTCGTACCAGCGCTGTCCTTCAAAGGCAAGCTCCATGCGGCGTTCGTCCATATAAGCTTGGAGCAATGCTTCTTTACTGCTGCGGGTGCTTTGTGGAAGTTTGCCCAGTCCGGCGCGGTTGCGGATGCGGTCGATGATGTCGGCTGCACCGTTCAGGTCGGGAGTCTCTCCCATAATTTTTGCTTCGGCTTTGAGGAGCAGGATATCGGCATATCGCAGATAGATAATGCTGTTGAACGCAGAGCGGCATTTGTACATGAAGGCATAATGGCCTGCCGGATAATAGTTGCTCCATCCGCAGTCATACCATACAACAGATTCATTGTAACGTTTCGTGTCTCCTTGCTCTTCATAGAGGCGGATAAGGTCACGGGAAGGGGTAATCCATTTGGCCCAGGTGAAACTTTCATCCCAGTTGCTCAAGTTGCGGCCGAACATCCAAGTACACCAGTTGCCGGAGCCTGGAGGAAAGTGGGCTTCGAGAATTGCCTCCTTGGTATTGCGTACCCGGCAGTCTTTTTTTTCCGTATCATACGCCCAAAGGTCGCTGAAGTCTTCCACGAGGTCGAAGCCGTCGGCAGCAAGTTCATCGGCATATTTGATAACCTTTGCATAATCGCGCAGAGGTTTTTCTGCATAGACCTTGGCAAGCATGGCACGTGCCACCGATTTGGTAAGTATGCTCTTGTCTGATGTGTCGTTTGTCGGTGTGTTGGGGTTTTCCACTGCTTCAGTCAGGTCTTTCTCTATTTGGGCGTAAGCCTCTTCAGCCGTATTCTGTGGAGGAAAATAGGTCGGGTACATTTCTTCTACGTTGTCTTCGGTAATGTCACCGCCCACGGTAGTGATGACCGGGAAGTTACCCCATAAACGTACCATATCGAACATGACCATGGCACGGAATATCTTGGCTTGTGATTGATACTTGCCGCGTTTACTTTCACTGAGTGCCTTGAGCTGGTCACAGCCCACGATGATGCGGTTGGCAACGGCAATGTCGCCTAAGAAACGGTCCCAGTCACGTTTTAGTACAGAATTAGAGCCTTCAATGGAGTTGGTTTCGTAAGGCACCACTTCGGCCCCCGTTGTTCCGGCGTAGGCATTATCGGAATGAGCGTCACTGATAAGCAGTTTGTCGACATACCAGTGCTCCTGCTGGTCACGAAATTTTTTGTGAAGGGTTACCATTGAAGTTTCCACGTCTTGCACACTGTTGAAGATAGGCTTTTCATCAGTTTTGTTCACTCCTTCCGTTACATCCGAGTAGGTGTCTACCGGATTATAGTCCAAGTCACATGAGGTTGCGGTCATTGCCAACAATACACTGCAAGCTATACTTTTATATATATGGTTTAGTTTCATAAGTTATTTCTTCCTTTTTTAGAATTCAACATTGATACCGAAAACGAATGATTTGCTCTGCGGGTAAGTTCCATAGTCGATGCCCTGTACAGAACCGCTGTTGCCATATTGGTTCACTTCAGGATCCATACCTGAATAGCTGGTCCAGGTCAGCAAATTGCTGGCGGTAAAATAGGGCTGTACGCGGCTGATACCCCATTTCTTGAACTGGCGGCAACGGATGTTGTAAGAGAGTGAAATGTCTTTGACACGCAGGTAGCTGCCGTCTTCTACAAAGTAAGTGGAGTTCTTGATGTTGAAGTTGGCTTTCGGGACATTCGTAATCTGTCCGGGAATTCTCCAGCGTTTCAATACTTCCGTCGACTGGTTTTTACCGTCATACATACCTTCGGTTTCCATACGGGACACATTGAAGATGTCGTTTCCGTAGCTTCCTTGGATGAAGATGCTCAGGCTGAGGTCTTTCCATGTAAAGGTGTTTGTCAATCCGTAGATGAAGTCGGGATTCGGGTCGCCGATATAGGTACGGTCAGAAGTGGAAATCTTGCCGTCTTCGTTAAGGTCGCGATAAATCAGGTTACCGGTTTCCGGGTCTACACCGTCGCTGATGTAGCCGTAGAAACCACCCAAAGGACGTCCGGGCTCATTGCGTACGATATTTTCTTTCACCACCTCGGCACTGCTTGCTGCTGTATAGATTTTCTGCAATGACAGCTTGGTCAGCTTGTTCTTATTGAAAGAAATGTTGAAGTCTGTATCCCAAGAAAACTCGCCGGTCAGGTTATGGGAGTTGATGGCGAACTCGAATCCCTTGTTGGTCATCTCGCCTTCGTTACGGGTGATGCTGGTGGTTGCTGCCGCACCAGCAGGCAGACTTACATTCATCAACATGTCTGTAGTTTTCTTGTAATAGTAGTCCATGCTGAAGGTTAGTCTGTTGTTCAGTACAGTCAGGTCAAGACCGATGTTCGTCTGGTTGGTAGTTTCCCATTTCAGGTCACTTGTTCTCAGGTTGGCCTGGCTGATACCGGGAACTGCATGGTCGTTACCTTCTTCAAACCAGGGTATGCGGTTGATGTTGTAACGTTGCAGATACGAGTAATCGCCTATACCGCTTTGGTTACCGGTCTGTCCCCAGCCACCGCGGAGCTTCAAGTCATCAATCCAAGCGATGTCTTTCATGAACTTTTCCGACGAAATGCGCCATGCAGCCGAGAAGGAGGGGAAAATACCCCAGCGATGGTCGGGATGTAGCTTGGATGAACCGTCGGCACGCATGTTCATGGTAAGCATGTACTTGCTGTCATAGTTGTAGGACACACGGGCGAAATAGGAAGAGATGGCCCACTGTGAAGCTCCTGTTCCGGTACCGTCCCATGAAATTTTATTGGCAGCGTTCAGGGTCTGTATTTTATCGTCCCGGAAATGTGAGCCATTTATCCAGCTGTTGGTATAGTCCGATTTGGTATAGGAAGAACCAGCCATTACGTCGATGCCGTGCTTCTTGATATTGGTATTGTAAGTCAATATATTATCGAAAACCAACACGGTATTCATATTCCGGTTGTCAGAGGCTGTACCGAAGCTGTTGCGTCCGTCGGTGGTCGATATTGGATCGAGGAATGTGGTGCTTACACCGTTACGGCGGTCCAGGGCTACAGATGATTTCAACTTTAGGTTGGGCAGGAAGCTGATGGTAGCGGCTCCGGATGCGATGAGGCGGTTTTCCTTGTTCTTGTTGTTTTTCTGGCGGGCCAGGTTTTCCATCGGGTTCATGATGTTCACTCCATAGAAGTTCTTATTGTATTGATTCGGTTTTTCAGGATCCCAAATAGGAGCATAGGTCGGAGTGTTGATGACCGAGAGGACTACACCACCACGGTTGGCACCCGTACCGGAGATGATGCCGGTGTTTCCGATGTTGTCGGAGTAGGAGATATTGGCACTTACATTCAGCCAGCTGCGTATTTGGTTGTCGATATTGGCGCGGAAGCTATACCGCTTGAAGTATGTTCCTTCCAAAATACCTTTTTCATCCAGATAACCGGCAGAGAGGAAGTATTTCATCTTTTCATTTCCGTTTGATACGGACACTTGGTAATTCTGGGTTTGTCCGGTCTTGTAAACTTCGTCAAACCAGTTTGTCTGGTCGGTCAGCCCTTCAAGAGCAGTTGGATTTACAGCCCCGATTTCTTCTTGTAATTCGCGGTACTGTTCTGTATTCAGTGCTTCCATGCTCTTGCCTACTTTTGTCATGCCATATTGTACGTTCAATGCTACTTTGGCGTTGCCTGCCGAGCCGCTCTTGGTAGTAATCAATACCACACCGTTGGCTGCGCGCGAACCGTAGATGGCTGCTGATGAGGCATCCTTCAGAATAGAGAGGTTTTCAATGTCGTTGGGAGAGAGAAAGTTGATATTGTCTACAGGTACACCATCCACTACGTAGAGCGGGTCGTTGCTACCATTGAATGAGGTGGTACCACGTACGCGGATACTCATACCACCGCCCGGTTCGCCGCTGGGCTGCATAACCGACACACCGGCTGCTTTACCTTGCAGGGCTTGGGCTGCCGATACAATGGGGCGTTGGTCCAAATCCTTTGTAGAAACCGTAGATACGGCAGTGGTTACGTCTTTACGCTTCACACTTCCATAGCCGATGACTACCACTTCGTCAAGCAGTTCGTTGTCTTCCTGCAATGTGATATTCATGTTGGTGGCTGCTTTTACCTCTATCGTTTTGTAGCCGATGAAGGATATTACCAGTGTGGCATTCTGTCCTACACTCAGGGAAAACTCCCCATCCAGATTGGTAACAACACCGTTGGTTGTTCCCTTTTCCAATACAGATGCGCCAATGACCTCCAGGCCTGCGGCATCTACTACTTTACCCGTAGCTGTCAATCGTTGGGCAAATGCATTTGTTGACATTAGCAGTACGAGTAATGTCAGAAGGAGCTTGTAACTCCGCGTAAGAAGATTTCTTGTAATCATTCTCATAGTACTTTAATTAAAAGATTTAATTTATTTTAGAAAAGTATGTTCTAATAGAGATTGGATGTTTTCCATAGTACACTTTTCTTTCTCTGTTGCAAAGATAGTGGACAACCTTATTCGTCCGATAGGCGGGTAATATGGAGAAGTAAGTATGAGTAAAATGTAAATATCACATATATAGTGAGTTATGCCCTTATGGATTGCTGTATAAAGTAAAGGTCAGCTACTATGGAAGGAGGTCTGTATATGCTGTTTTATCGCTGTAAATGGTCGAAATACCTCTTAACTTTCATGTACTTTTTAGGGTAGAAGTAGCTTATGTTTAGATAGATTAATTTATCTTTGTGCTCTCAGCCTTATATGAATAATAGAAATGAAAAGAAAAATCATAGCTTTACTATTTTTACTGATGGGGTGTACCTTTCTGAATGCGGCACCTTACAGTGAAAAGATAAAAGAACTGCTGGTGCGCCTTGACTCTCTGATTGCGCAAAAAACCACGTTTGCTATGCTTAAAGAGGCGAAGATTGCCCAGTTGCACAAGCTGCAAAAGGATGTGCGTACTTTGGAAGAGAGATATTGGCTGAATAAAAATCTTTATGATGAGTATTGCGTCTATAACGCCGATTCTGCAATGAATTATGTGGTAGACAATTTGGATATAGTTTATAAGCAGAATGATAAATACCGGCAGATGGAGTGGAAGATAAAAAAGTCTTTTCTGTTGGCTGCCACCGGTTTGTTGAAAGAAGCTCAGGATGAATTGCGCGGAGTTTCAGGCGGTTCGCTCCCCAAAGAATTGTTAGTGGACTATTACGGGCAAATGCTGTATCTGTATTCGCATTTCAATCAGTATACCGGTAGTGAAATGGGTACTTTGCATGAACATTATGCACAGTTGGAGCGTGTTTACAAGGACTCTTTGAATATGGTTCTTACCCCTGAAGACCCCTTGTTCTTGTGGTATAAAGGGCAGGTAGTACAAGGTACGGACAGTATGTATGTTTTTAAAGAACGTTTGCAGAAGGGAATTCTTAATTCTGCATTCGACACTCGGCGCGATGCCATGAATGCTTACGTGCTGGCCTGCTTTTATCGCGAGTCCGATGAGCAGGAAAATTATCTGACTTACCTGATATATTCTGCTATGGCCGATGTACGTATCTCCAATAAAGATATTGCTTCGTTGGAAGAGCTGGCGGGGGTACTTTTTAGTTTGGGTGATATTGACCATGCCTATGTCTACATGAGTTACTGTTTGCAGAATGCCTTGGCATATCGGAACCGGGTGAGGGTAGTGGGCATCTCTGCAGTGCAGGACACCATTCATCAGATCTATCAGGAACGTAATCAGAGGCAAGAAGCGCGGTTACGTATGTATTTGGTACTGGTCAGTGTCTTGTCCTTGATATCCTTGTTTGCCTTCCTGTATATATATAAACAGATGAAGCGATTGAAGCAGTCGCGCCAACAGCTGAATGAGGCAAACAACCGCCTGAATAAGCATGTGGAAGAACTTTCGAAAATGCACGGACAAGTGGCAGAAACGAATGTACAGCTTACTTCTTTGAATGAACAGTTGAGGGATACCAATAATCAGCTTCGTGAATCCAACTATGTGAAGGAGGAATACATAGGTTATGTCTTTTCCATTTGTTCCAATTATATCAGTAAGCTGGATGAGTATCGGAAAAATATCAATCGTAAGCTTAAGGCAAACCAGTTGGAGGATGTGAAAGCATTGACCGATACTCATTCTATGGCACAGAATGAGTTGAAAGAGTTCTATCATAACTTTGATGCTATCTTCTTGCACATTTATCCGGATTTCGTAAGTGACTTCAATGCCTTGCTCCATCCTGACGAGCAGATTGTGCTAAAAGATGGTGAGCTGCTGAATACGGAATTGCGCATTTATGCTTTGGTGCGTTTAGGTATCACTGATAGTGTGAAGATTGCCGAATTCTTGCATTATTCACCTCAGACCGTTTATAATAATCGTTTGAAAACACGTAATAAGGCTATCATTCCTCGGGAAGAGTTTGCTGCCGTTGTGCGTTCTTTGGGTAGGGCACAGAAGTGGATTTGATAAAGGCTTCTACTGATTGTTGCAGTATGGTGCGTAGATGACACCTAAGAGTTAGGAAAAAAACTGCGATGTACGACCTTGTTTTTCCCTAAAAAACTAATCTTTCCACGGCAATGTTCTTTTCTTACCACAGCTGTGGTAAGAAAGAAACGCGGGTGTGGTAAGAA
>NZ_JAMZEE010000068.1:0-11612 GCF_024704895.1 Bacteroides muris (ex Fokt et al. 2023)
CGCTTGACCACAACTTTGTATAATTCAGGCACCTGGGGTACCACGGTGGAGGAGCAGGCAAATGTATGTCTTGCGCTTTTGAAGGGGTATAGTGCCTCGTTCATTGACCATGGTGAAAAACAGCAGCATGTGCAGGAGGTATTGAGGCGTTGCTGGGATACCCTTGATTCCCTTCCTTCCTCTTTGCTGAAACTCCGCTTGCTTACGGCTTGTTATGGAGAGGTTTTCGATGAGCCTTTGGCCGACGAGGGCCGTTCTATCATTGCTTCCTGGAATTCCGCATCGCTCACGGCAGAACAGCAAGAAGCGGTTGCCGAGTTTCGGAATGTGGTGGATAATCCTTATCCGTGGGAAGAAATGGAATAAAAATGTATAAATAGAATTTCTCTTTGAAGAAAAAACGTATATTTGCATATAGCTTCTAAAAAAGAGAAATGAGATGGAACAGATGCGTAAACTGCCGATTGGTATACAGACTTTTGAAAAGCTGCGTGAAGAAAATTATCTTTATGTAGACAAAACAGCAATGGTCTATAAGATAGCATCCAATTCCACTCCCTATTTTTTGAGCCGTCCTCGCCGTTTCGGTAAGAGTTTGCTTATATCTACCTTCGAAGCTTACTTCCAAGGACGTAAAGATTTGTTTCACGGACTTGCCATCGAAAAACTGGAAACCCGGTGGGAGGAATATCCTGTATTGCATCTGGATTTGAATGCCCGTAAATATGAAACAGCCGGAGATTTGGTAGCCATGCTTAATCAATATCTGGAAAAGTGGGAATTGAAATATGGTGCGGAAAAGCAGGAGCGTAGTCCCGAAGAGCGCTTTGCCTATGTGATAGAGCAGGCGTATGCCCAGACGGGTAAGCAAGTGGTAGTGTTGATTGATGAATATGATAAGCCTTTGCTTCAAGCTCTTTCGGATGAAAAGCTAACGGAAGAATATCGTCGGATATTGAAAGCCTTTGATGGGGTACTGAAAAGTGCCGACCGTTATCTCCGCTTTGTTTTTTTGACGGGTGTGACGAAGTTTGCGCAGATTAGCGTGTTCAGTGATTTAAATCAGTTGCAGGACATCAGTACATGGCCCGACTATTCTTCTTTATGTGGTATTACTAAGGAAGAACTGCTCACAACGTTTACTCCGGAGATAGAACGTTTGGGTGTTTCCAATGGGATGGACTTCGATACAACTTTGGAGCAGATGACCAAGCTGTATGACGGTTATCATTTTTACCCCCATTGTGAAGGGGTTTTTAATCCTTTCAGTGTGTTGAATGCATGCAAGTCGAAGATTTTGGATAATTTCTGGTTTCAGACCGGTACTCCTACCTATTTGGTAAATTTATTGAAAGAGAGTGATTATGATTTGCGCCTTCTGATTGAGGGAGTTGAAGTGACGGCTTCCGCCTTTTTTGAGTATCGTGCGGAAGTAAAGAATCCGCTTCCCATGATTTATCAAAGTGGTTATCTGACCATCAAAGACTACGATAGGGATGTTCTATTGTACACTTTGGGTTTTCCCAATGATGAGGTACGCTATGGTTTCTTGAATTTCTTGGTTCCTTATTATACAGGAGTGACTGATGATGAAACCGGTTTCCACATAGCCAAGTTTATGCGTGAACTCCGTTCCGGTGATGTGGATGCATTCATGGAACGCTTGAAAGTATTCTTTGCAGGCATTCCCTACGAACTGAGCAACAATACCGAACGCCACTATCAGGCCATCTTTTATGTCGTCTTCACTTTGCTGGGTCAATTCGTACAGGCGGAAGTGCGCAGTGCGCGTGGTCGTGCCGATGCCGTGGTGCGGACAAAAGATGCCGTTTACGTCTTTGAGTTCAAGCTGAACGGCAGTGCCGAAGATGCCTTGAAGCAAATTGATGAGAGAGGTTATCTGATTCCTTATGTGCTGGATGGCAGGCGGCTGGTGAAAGTGGGGGTGAACTTCAGCAATGAGACACGGAATGTGGAGAGGTATATTGTGGAATAACTCTTTGGCACTCATGCCTCGGCAAACTTCCTTTCCTATGAACGATAGGAATCCAAACTAATAATACTTAAAACTCAAGTCCTTTTTTGATATTCTTTATGTAAGCAGTCAAAAAATGGCTATTGATTGCTTTCCTTGCGGAAAAATGTTTTGAGATGGTTCATTATGCAGAACCGGGTAAAAAGCCCGGGTGGGGTTATTTCCCTTCTGAAAGCCATCCGGAGGTAGTAACCAATTAAGGCACTAGAGCCACTCCTGAATTTCTGCAGGCTATTGCCTATGAAGTTTATGTGAAGAATGTGACTTTCGGTCTTCTTCGTCAATAGCTGACAGATATGGGCATGACCGTTTCTAAAAACACATTGTGCAACTGGCTTAAGAAAGGCGAGAAATACCTGGATGAATTGGTCTGTGTATTGAAGTCCATAGCTTTGGAAAAAGACTCGATTGTGAATTGCGATGAGACCTGGTGTAAAGTGCGTAAATATGATCACTATAAGAAGTGCTACATTTGGGTGCTGGTCAACAAGGCTCAGAAAACAGCCATTTTCTTCTATGAGAATGGCTCGCGTGGTCGTGAGGTACTTACAGACTTTTTGGGCGATGCAGAATTGAAGAGTATTATGTCCGACGGATACAATGCTTATGTATTTATCGGCAATGAGTTGAAATCAGCTCGGTTTAAATATGGTAGTGATGCCGGTGCTGGGATGGCTGCAACTTATCACAGTATGATAGGAACGGTAAAGCTTCATGGCAGTTCTGTCTGGAACTTCATCGGAACTTTTTTCAAAAAAATCTTTAACGGATGCCGGGATTATGTTAACATGGTTCCTGACAAAATCACTTTGGCTACAAGCCAATGTTAATTTCAAAACTAATTAATTAACAAAACTCGATTTAGGGCACAGAAAAGTGCCCTTTCAAAAGGGGATGCCCTAAATTGAGTGCTTACAACAATTAGAGAAATTTAGTCCGAAATTGGGTTTGGACGAGGATAATTCGGTTCAAAATCCCTAAAAATAGGGTCCTGAAATGTTAAATCTTACATTATTACATTTAACTCAAACTAATAAATAGGCAGAAAATCAAATGTTTAAGATTGGTTTGGGGAGAATTGGATGTTTACCTTACAACGAGTTATATATGCAAAAAAACGATATTTCTAAATATGAGTATGTTTCATTTGATGTATTTGATACATTGATATTTAGATCTGTAGCAACTCCCGAAGATATTTTTATCATAGTTCAAGAACTATATATAAAGAAGACAGGATGCACGATATCCTCATTCTACAGAGACAGAATAAAAGCTGAAAGGATAGCTCGTAGTCAGCACATCGGACAAGATATAACATTAGATGAAATATATTCTCAATTAAAATATAAGGCTGATACTCTCAAATTGCTAAAAGAAATTGAGATATACGTTGAACTTGAAAATTGTATTCCTAATGCTCCGATGGTAGAGTTTGTTAATTATTGTCGTGGTATTGGGAAAAAAATAGTCATAACTACGGATATGTATTTGCCTCGTAGCTTTTTTGAACAGTTGTTTAATAAACTCGGTATTAAGGCAGATTTTTTGTTCATTTCATCTGAAGAAAGAGAAACAAAGCGTTCTGGAAAACTTTTTCAAATATTGCTGAAGAAATTGAACGTTCCTGCAGCGCAAGTATTACACATTGGAGATGATGATAACAACGATATCTATCAGGCAATGAATAATGGAATAGATTCTTTGGAACGGTGGTATGATTGGAATGCTTTGCAGAACGTAGTTACATCTAGCTATATTGAAAATCATATAGATTCACTATCTTGTTTGTATAATAGGATTGAATTCGACCAATCAGCTTATAATATTGGCTTTTCTATCTTGGGTCCATTGATATATGACTTCTGTAATTGGTTGCACGAGGAAAGATTGAAACAAAATATTGACAAACTGTTGTTCGTTGCTAGAGAGGGCTATTTGTTGGAGAAATGTTATAAGTGTCTATATCCTGAAGAAGCGGATGTAGGATACATTTGCCTAAACAAGAATCTGCTAAGGCTTCCCTTAATATATGAACAGAAAACTTTGACGATATATAAAGATAGCTTACTTCAAAGGGCAGTTTATTCATGGAATCAAATTTATGATACTTTTCTCATTGCAAAGAATGAAACGCAGAGACGATTGATTTCAGATAGGTTGAAAATTTCGATTAATTCTATCGTAACAAGAGAAGATTTATACAATGGTATTTATGATGATAAGTTGAATCAATTAATAGAATTATGTACTGGGACGATGGCTAAACAGTCTTGCTTTTTAATGAAGTATTTGGTGCAAAATGGCATCTTTGATGGCAAGATAGGACTTGTAAATAATAGTATAAATGGAAATGGTCAATTGATGTTGGAATCTTATCTTCATAATAAAGGAATTGACGCAAATATTTATGGCTTACAATTTCATGATTCTATCAAATGTAAAACAAATGTTGGTAACAGATATTCAGTATATTTTGATTCGATAAAAATATCTTCTTATCAAAAAAGTGAGTTTTATAGGAATTGTTTGATTTTTGAGCATCTTTTATTTGAACCATCAGGTACAAGTCTTTATTTTTTTGAGGAAAATGGCACTGTCGTTGTCGCAAAGAACAAACAAACAAGAGAAACTTTAAATTATCCTTATGTTGATGAAGTACAGAAATATACGTTATTATTTATAAATGCTTATAAGAATCATATACCGTTGTCATGTTCCGGTTTAGGTATAAATCGCTTATTGAATTTTTTTCATTATCCTCAAGTGGATAATGCTGAGCCAATTTGTCAATTATGGGATGAGGATGCTGATGGTAGCAACAAGATTGCGGATAGTAAAATAGCCCTAAAATGGAACTATAAGATTTTTAAGAATGTGCCAAAGTCCATTATATGGATTGAAGGATATCTTTCACTGAAGGAGGTGAAGCCTTTTTGGCTGAAATTGATACAACTTAAACTGAAACTTCTATATTATAAAACTCACAAAAAAGAATTTGTTATAGACTTATTATTGAAATTGTTCTAAATAAAGAGGGCTTATGTCAAATATAGATATTTCAAAAGGGGACATTATTTGGAGCTACGTTTCGCAATTTTTTAATATTGCATCAGGACTTATTACTCTGCCTCTCATACTCCACTTGCTAAGTACAGAAGAGATTGCGATGAATTATCTGATGTTGACAGTTACAACGCTGGTAACCTTAATGGATTTTGGCTTTACTCCACAGATTAGTAGACAGGTTTCATATGTATATAGTGGGGCGACTAAATTACTAAAAGAGGGAATTGTTGAGGGAAGTACTGGGACGGTAAATTATCAGCTATTGGCGTGCCTTTTGAGCGTGACGCGTAGAATTTTCCGTATCATAAGTGCTATTGTACTTGTTTTGTTGATGACTTTGGGTACATGGTATATGTATTTTGTAACGGAAGGGTTCTCCAACGTTGATAACTCGTTTGCTATCTGGTTGGTATTTTGCACTTCATCATTCTTTTCAATTTATTTCAAATATTATGACTCGTTGCTTGTAGGTAGAGGATTGGTTAAAGAGTCAAAACAATGTATTCTTGCTAGTAAGGTCTTGCAGATTGTCTTAGTTTATGTACTGCTTCTTGCTAGTGTTGGTCTAATGGGAGTTTGCATTGCTAATCTCATCTCTCCTTTTCTAGGCAGATATTTAGCTCATCATTTTTTTTATGATAATGGTACTATTTCAAAACTATATGGTCAAGCCTTTTCAGATGAACTTAAAAGTGAAATTTTCCAAGCTATATGGTATAATGCGAAAAAAGTTGGAGTTAACTTTATTGGCACTTATTGTACACGGCAATTTGGTATGTTCCTTATTGGTTTGTATCTCGCGTCAGACGTAGTTGCTTCCTATGGCTTGATGATGCAATTTGTTACGATTGTAACAAGTATTAGTGTAACATTTTTTGGAACATTACAGCCGCAAATTATATCATACAGAATACAAGGAGATAGAGTTATGACAATTCGGCGTTTCTCATACTCTATCATTGTATATTATTTACTATGTATTTGTGGTTTGGCCGTAGTGGTTTTTCTTGGTTCTTGGGCTCTAAATTTAATTGGCTCTAATGCTCAGCTTCCTACTCTTAATATTTTACTTTTGTATTCTTTGGTCTGTTTCCTCGAGGAGAACCACTCAAATTTTGCAATATTTATCAGTTCAGGAAATCAAGTACCATTTGTGCCGGCAGCCCTTATTTCTGGATTTTTAATTTGTATAGGCGACTTTGTTGTTTTACAATTTACGAGTCTTGGGTTGCTTGGTATAATACTCATTCAAGGGGGAGTGCAGTTGGCATACAACAATTGGTACTGGCCTCGCTGGGTTCTTAAAGAATATCGGATTTCATTCCGAGAATTTTTAAAAAGCGGATTTTGTGAGTTATATGGTATGTTAAAGAAGATAATGTAAACATAGCAGTTGATATTGGGAAATATGTTTTTTTATACAAAAGTAAGAAATAAAGATGATATGAAGAAATAAATCAGAAGGAGTACCCCTTCTGAAATAGATTTTGATTTTATGCATCAAATATGCATAAAATGGGTGAGTACGATTATGTACAATATAGCAAATCTATTACGAACTTCACAAAGCTGAAAAATGAAAAAAAGAATAGCATTAATCACAAAAGGGTTTACTGGGAGTACCTTCCCGTTGGCAAAACAGTTCCTTGAAATGGGATATGCAGTAGATATTTATCTTTTCTACTATATATCGTTTTCAGAACTAGAAGCTTTCAATTGTTCGTATCAGTCAAGTAAGTATGGAGTTGAGGAAATTGCAGTGAATAATTGGATTGAGATGTTCTCTTACTTTGGTGAATCAGATTCGGTTAGACTTTTCTCGTTGAAGATGCCAAGACCCTATGAGCGTATCCCCATTGTGCGGAATGTCATTGGATGGTATTCCGATTACTATGCCACTAAATCTTCTTCATTTATCAATGAGCAGAACTACGAAATTGTCAATATCATAGGTGGTTATTATTCTTGTGAGTATCTGCCATTCTTGAAGAAACTGAACTGCAAGATAGTCGTCTCGCTGCATGAAGTATGTAATCATTTTCACCCTGATTTTAGCAAACCTTCGCCATTGCTAAAGTACCTTTTCAAAAGCTCTATTGATATAATCATTTATTCTGATAATTCATTGTGTGATATTTTCAATTATAAAGATATTAAGAGAGAAAAGATTCATCGTTTGAACTTTGGATTATTTGAAACTTATAAAACGATATCTGTAAAGAACACTTTGTTTTTGCCTGAGAAATATTTCTTGTTCTTTGGAAGTATGTTGCCATATAAAGGATTACCCATCTTGAATGAAGCGATGAAGTTATTGGCAGACTATCGTTTTTGTTGTAAACTTGTAGTTGCTGGCAAAGGAAATGATCCATGCCTTGAAGATTTAAGTAATAATCCAAACGTATTATTAATCAATAAGCGTCTTTCTAATGCTGAATTGTGTGAAGTAATTAGTCAATCATCATTTGTGATTTGTCCATATATTACTATGTCACAGAGCGGAATTCCTCAAACTGTTTATACATTTGGTAAGCCAATTATTGCTTCTGACCTTGATGGATTCAAGGAAATATTGACACATAAGAAGAATGGCTTGCTCTTTGCTAATAACAAACCTATTGAATTAGCAGAATGTATTAAAATGTTTTTGAACAATGAAAAGCTATTAGCCAATTGTTCTAGTCAAGTTATGTCTTTTGAAAAAGAGTATCCTGAGTTCTGTTGGTCAAATATTGCACTGAAATTTGTTCTGAAATTTGTGAATAAATGATATATTACGTTGTCTTTTCATTGTTGGCCTTTCTTATCTTAGTATCTGTTGGAGTAAAGAGAGAAAAACAAATATTCATAGAAATTCTTGCGATTGTTATTGTAGTACTGTTTCAGGGGCTGCGTTGGGAGAATGGTACAGACTGGGATTCTTATTATGGAATGTTTATGTATCCTTCTGAGCCTATCTATTATAATGAATATGGGTGGTGGCTTCTTAATGATATTGTACGACGATTTTCAGGTGAATCCTACACGGCAATGCTGATAGTTCAATCTGCTCTAATCGTACTTTTGAATATCAAATTTGCTAAATATGTGGGTTTGAATAATATTACAAGTGTTATATTTGGTTGTTTTGTTGGTAGTATCTTTCCTGTGCGTTTTGCCTTAGCATCCATAATTGTTATTTTGGGTTTCAAACATATTGTAGAACGAAATTTCAAAAAGTTTTTTCTTTATGTCATTGTTGCATCTACAATTCACATTGCAACTCTTTTGATTATTCCTTTCTATTTTGTGCCACGCAAAAGATTTAGTTTGGTGATGATGTTATTTATGTATTTTGCCAGTATAATGATAGGATTTGCGTCTTCTTCAGTTGTCTCTTTTCTTGATTCAATTAATTCGCTATTGGCAATAGGTTCTTTTGATGGAGATATTCAAGAAAAGATTGATGGCTATATGTATGGAGGAATCGCTGAGTATTCTATTCGTTCGGTTTCGAGCATTATACTATCATTTTGTAGTGGAGCTTTTTTCATTTGGTTGTATCATTACTTTGGTAACCACTATTTTTCTAAAGCATCTTCAACACAAGAAGAATACCAAAACAATATGTATCATACACTTTTGAATCTTTATATTTTTGGAATGTATTTTAATCGTACTGTAGCCTTTGCCATACCATATCTTTCGCGAATAGGAATATTGGCATCTGGTGGTGTTGGGATGTTATTACTATTAGGTATGGAAAAGAAGTTCAGAAATAAGTCACAATTATGGTTGGCGTTTTTTGTATATATTGTTTATAAATTCATTTTATTTAATCAGACACTTCATGGTCAGTATGAGTCTCTTTTCATACCGTATCATAGTGTAATTTAGTAATAATGAAAAAAATATTATATGTTGGCTATCGTGACAATAGCCATTCTTCAGCAGGTGGGTACGATTCGATTATAGGTAATCCGGAAACAGACTGTTTAATGGGGGAGAATGTTCCTTTTGGGTTCATTCCCGTTAGTAAAAGAGGAAAGATACTTAATGTAATTTTTCTTGGTATTATTTCCCGCTTTAAGCGACTGAGATATACAGTTGTTCATTACTTCTATGGTGATACGTTAGTTGTACCATTTCTCCGCTTAAATAAACATAAAACAGTGGCTACCCTACATCTTAATATTGAGGAAGAGAGAAGGTGTAAATCTTCATTTATTAAAGCTTTGAGAAGTTTGGATGGCATTGTCGTGTTAAGTACTAATCAAAAAAGGATACTGAAGGAAAAATATAATCTTGATTCTGTGTTTATTCCTCATGGTTTTAACAGACCCAAATTTAAGAAGGTTGAAAGTGGATTAAACAAAAGTAAAATCAATGTATGTGTTTTGGGTCAAAACTATCGAGATTATGATACAATGGAAACTATCATAAAGTTTTGTTTGGAACATAGGAATGATATTTGTTTTCATATGATAGGACAACCTCAACGAATCAAAGAACAATTCTATAATTATTGTAATGTTGTAGTATATCCGAGAATTCCCGACGACAAGTATTTTTCTGTGGTTAATGATTGTGATTACTCATTTCTTCCTTTGACATTTGCAACAGCAAATAATGCTTTATTAGAGGCAGGATTCTTAGGTACTGCCTCTATACTTCCTCAGATTCCAGGAGTGGAAGACTATGGTGCTCCATCGCCACTCAATCTATACTACTCAAATATGGCAGAAGCAAAAAAACTATTTGTTAGTCTTAAGAAAAGAAATAAATCACTAGATCTGATTCGTTTTTGCGAGGAAAACTTCCTGTGGGATAATGTGTACTATAAGTTGAATGATTATTACAAAACATTGATGGATAAATGATATCAGTATGTATAGCCACACATAATGGCGAGAAATATATTAAAGAACAGGTTGATAGTATTCTGAGCCAGTTAGAGCCGGAGGACGAGATTGTGATATCTGATGATGGTTCCACAGACAATACTTTAGCAATATTGGAAGCCTACCACGATTTTCGTATAAAGGTATATACTTACAAGCACTTACGTAAATACCGCTATATCTTCGATTATGCTACTCATAACTTTGAGAATGCTCTTCGTCAGGCAAAGGGTGACATTATTTTCCTTGCCGACCAAGATGATGTATGGATGCCTAACAAGGTAGAGCGCGTTATGGCAAATATGAATGATTGCGACATTTTGTTTCACGGACGAAAAGTAGTAGATAGTAATTTGCAAGTAATTCAAGAATTTGCAATGCCTCATCCTGAATTTTGGCGTAATATAAAGTCTTGCACAACAACTGGATGTTGTACTGTTTTTAAGCGGAAGATTTTGGATAAGGTACTGCCTTTTCCAGAATCTGGTGTAGGTCACGATTTTTGGATAGGTGTTTATGGAGGTTTTTTCTATAAGCGTAAATTTCTTAAAGAATCATTAATGTTATTCCGCCGTCATGGAAACAATGTAACTCCAAGTAATACGAGAAGCAATAATCCAATTTTGATGAGATTACGGTATAGAATTATTATACTTTGGGAGATTGTTAAAGTTTGCTTGAAGAATGCTGTTTGGTAATATGCTATATCATTAGTGTCCCATTAAAATTGGGACGAATTAAAAATTAAACAAACTTGGCCCATTTGGTCCGAATCGTTCTTTGTCCTTTTGAAATTTAGTTTTATTAAAGAGTCTCTCAGATGAGTCTTATTAGTCAATGAGATACTCAGTATTTGTAACACTTCATATGTACTTCTGTCCAGTTGCATATCGTGTTGAATGATTGCCACCAAACAGTAAGCGCATATAGCAGCATATATCTGTATTCGAACAGCATTCTCTGTAGTTCCCCAAAATCTTTTGATTTTAAGGTGCTGCTTGAGCCATTTGAAAAATAGCTCTATCTGCCAGTGATTTTTATAAAGTTCAGCAACTTGAAGCGCAGATATATGCATCGCATTGGTTATGAATGTAAATTCTCGTTCTTGCTCTTCATCCCAATATTTAATCAGCCTAAGTGGCTTTGGGTAATATTGTTTAGGATAGAATCCTGTTAGAAGTACATTTGCGTCTGAAAGCACATTCTTAGGCAGTCTACGTTTCCATTGGATGGATTTGTACCCGAGATTCTTTTTTACTCTGACAACAAAGTAGGCTTCAATTTGATGAATTTTATACAGTATTTTGAAGTTGTTATAACCGCGGTCGAAGATGTAATAAGAGCTTGGGTCATAAGGAATTTCAATCATGACTTTAGAATCGTGCACGGATGCTTCCGTGATATGAAAGAATGCAGGAATCTGTGTTTCCACATCATATAATGTATGCACTTTGATACCACCTTTCTTTTTGTGGAATTTTGCCCACCAAAAGACTGAAAGGCACAGGTCAATAGTTGTCGAATTAAAGCATAAACGTTACCGCCAAGTTTGAAAAGTAAACGTCCTATTTTCCGCCTTGACGCTGATTTAATATAAATATACCTTTGTGGCAAACTTGAAATTTACA
>NZ_JAMZEE010000069.1:0-11380 GCF_024704895.1 Bacteroides muris (ex Fokt et al. 2023)
ATACTTGTCGTCTTAGACGTTTTGTGGGAAAATTTACGGACTATAAGTATAATTAATTAGATACAAGTAAGTTACATACGAATATAAGAGCGGGAGATTTTTCTTTTTAGAGGAAAGGTAATAAAATATTTGAGCCTAAAATTCCATTGTGTATAAAAACACCATTCAATTATATTATTTTTTGTTGAATGGCATTTTTATTATTGTTTAATGTCAAATGAACGTTCTATATCAAGCTCTGGTCGAGTCAACAATATTGGCATTTCTTTGCGCTGCATTATAGGTGTTTCTACTGAAGCATTTTTAGCACGAGTTGAAGCCCATTGTCGTAATGCGGAAATCTGTTCCTTCATTGTTGTAGACAAAGGAACTGTTTTGCTGATTGCATCCACCAAATGACTCGCCTTTAATACAGGGGCTTCAGGATTATCAACATATGCTACGAACATTGCTTCTTTTATGCACTCTTCAATTTCTGCACCATTGAATCCTTCCGTTTTCCTACTCAGCATCTCCATCGGGAAGGATTGTGAATTCTGATTCTTTTTTGCAAGGTGAATTTCAAAAATCTTCTTGCGTTCCTCTTCGTTAGGAAGGTCAACAAAGAAAATTTCATCAAATCGTCCTTTACGGAGCAACTCAGGAGGAAGAAGATTGATATTATTTGCCGTTGCAACAACAAACACAGGAGATGTTTTTTCTTGCATCCATGTAAGGATTGTTGAAAATATTCTTGAAGTTACACCGCCATCGGTTGCACCACTTGATTGCACTCCACTCAAACCTTTTTCAATTTCATCAATCCACAATACACATGGTGCGACAGCTTCTGCCGTTGCAATAGCTTTACGAATATTATCTTCACTGCTTCCAACTAATCCTTGGAAGACTTTGCCTATATCAAGTCTAAGCAATGGCATATTCCAATAAGAAGCAATTGTTTTTGCTGTCAGACTTTTACCACAACCTGGAACACCAAGCAAAAGCAATCCTTTTGGTTCTTGTAGACCAAAGTCTCTTGCTTTTTTCTCATACGCTTTCTGCCTTTTGAAAAGCCAGTCTTTGAGAACTTCCATTCCTCCGACATCTTTCAAATTCTCATTCTTGGGGAAATAATCAAGAATACCTGACTTACGAATAATCTGTTCCTTCTCTGATGATACAGTATAAGGTGCATTCTCTCCCAAATCATCCTTTACGGCTGCAAGACAGAAAGCGAGGTCTGCTTCCATAGAAGTCATGCCGAGAGCTGCATCTACCATTCGGTTTCGCATTTCAACACTGAGGTTGATTTTACATTGTCGCTCCACTTGAACCAATGTCCGTTCCATATCAAGTCGGTCTGGTAATGGAATGTTTAAGACAGTAACATATTTTTCAAGTTCAATGGGTAGTTTATATACAGCAGAAAGGAGTATTGCATGAGTATTTGTATGCTTTGCTCGTTCTGCAATAGAGCGAACATAGAACTTCACTTTCTCTTCTTCAATGTAATTGCTGAAATCCTCCAACACAAATATATCTTTCGATATTTCCTTGTCATTATAGATGAATTTCAATACCATTTCTGCATCATCGTATTCTTCTCCGAGATATTGGTGCTGACCTTCAACCGTAATCAGATTTAATCCCTCAACACAATTCCACTTGAAAAGACGAACCTCTTTTTTCTCCGATCGCAATGAGTTTATGATTCCGTCTATCTTTTGTTTGGTACGCTCATATTCAAAACTCGTAAGATATAGTACCGGATAATATGCATTAAGCATATCCTTTATTTTTCCGTATATTGCTTCCATTACTTATTCTCAATTGTTTGGGTTGTCACTCTACGTGGTTTCATTTTGCTTAGATACTTGGAAGGTACAGGTTTCTTTGTCATAACTCGTTTGTTACCGAGCAATTGTTCCAACACATCCATAGCATCATGCGCACGTTCGTTTACATCATTTGGCAAATAATCTGAATCAGTAACAATTGTACCATCTTTCAAAATGGTGAATTTTATCTGAGCCACAGGTTCGTCTTCGTTCTTGTCTTTTGAACGACCAACCATAAAGAAACAGTAAATTTCCTCGGTAGAGGGTGTGAAATGGTCGTTGGGTTTGTAGTTAAATCCCCTCTTCTTGAATTCCTGAATGAGAGATTTTTTTGCGTATGCAGCATTGAGAGCATAAAACTGATTTTGCAGTTCTTCAACCTTCTGTGCTGCATTTGGCATATAATAAGTATTGTATGTAACCTCGTTTGTTGTAAGATTCAACCTTATTGCAAATTCGCCATACGACTTTGCACTTTGCTTTGCATCGGTGACTAACAATTCATTATCAATCACACGATATGTCCACCCTAAAGTATCACACGCAGACTTCAGTACATCCACATGCATTACTTTTGGATTACGAACAAATCTGGAAGATTCAAATCTAGACATACTACAATAGTTTATTTACTATAGAATTGATATTTGTTGGATATACAAGTAACCATTTTTTGCTTGAGCTTTTCTGAACAGCTTCAAATAGTTCTCGCTTTCTAAATAAAGTTGGAAATTTGAACAAATAACCTTTAATACCAAGAGATAAATCAAAAGCTTCGTTGTTGTTTTTAGACGATACAACGGAGATAACTTCTAATAAATCCACTAATTTAGGATTCTTTGTAAGTTCTTTTAATGATGTATTTAGTGCTTGCTTCCCAATTTCTCTATTTATAAATGATTGACTTAGCCTTGCTATATATAATGCTAATTCATCCTCTGTAGCTTCAGGGTTTTTATCTAACGTATCTATTGATGATTCTTTCTTTTCAACAGTAGTCTTGTTCTCTGTTGTTGTGGCATTCTTTGCATAAGATTCTTTGCCATGACTAGGGAAAATCTTCTTTTCACGAATCTTACCCAACAAATCCTTATTGTTATTGAGTAATTCCATCATAGCCGGGTCATCAATGCTGTTATTCTTCATTTCTATCTCAATGTTTGCCAATGAGCTTTCAATACGTTTCTTATCTTTAAGATTTAGCCCAAATGTATTGGAAGCCGCAACAAGTTCTTGGTCAAGTTTAGCGAGTTTCTGCTTTAATTCACGTTTGGTATTAGCTATCGATTTTTCCTCCAAGAGTTCTTCAATAGGCAGGAATAGCTTATGAATCTCTTGATTATTTGTCATTAGAAAATAATCAAGCCTTTCGTTTTTGTAAGTTGATACCAAAGAATCATCCAAAGTCACAATTTGTTTTTTGATTCGTTCTGCATATATCTCAGCAAATTCATATAAGTAGTCAACATACTTTTTCTTGGCGACACTATAATGGGCCAAAGTCATTTCTTCTCTTCTTATATGAGTCTGTTCTTGCGAAACAGAAAATGATAAGACATTAAAACTTCCAGTAAACAGTATTTGTTGGTCAGCTTTCACCTCAATGACGTTTTTAACATGGAACTCCGGTAATTCCACAAAGAAGAAATTGGTATATTGCTCTTCTAATGTTATAGCAAGTTGTAAAACGTCATCGTCTATGTTTTTTATCACATTTCCATGCTCATCTATTTTTACTTTTCCTGATTTTGTTTGACTTGGTGCAGAATATGCGACAAAAACACGTTTGTTCTCGTCTTGTAAAAACCTTTCAATTTCCGGACCTCTTTGATTAACAAAAACAGAGTGCTTGTTTTTTTCTACACCTTTAATCCATGGACTTATAAGCCAAATTTCATCGGGATTGTCTTCTTTGAAAATCTTTTGTAATTCAATTTCAAATGACAAAGAATCGTACAATGCTTTTTTGTGCAAACGGTCTTTACTAGACGTTTTCCGAACAGAAATAGATCGCTTTTCTTCTAAATTTTCTATTGTCTTTTCAGCATCCTCTTCTTCCTTAATCATTTGCTGTTCAGCCTCCTTCAATTCTACAGGAATTTCAGCGATAGCAGCATCAACAGCTTCACCCTCCAAAACTTCTGTATCTTCATTATTCTCGCATTCCATACGAATGCAATTGGAAAGAAGTTCGGCTTTCAAGTTATCATCTTTGTTTATTTGCTCAGCAATGAGTTCGTTCAATCCCTCTTGCTTTTCATCATAAACAAATGTTCGCACTTCATTTGTTGCTACGTTTTGTACGAAACAAACATAAATTTTATAAGATGCTTCATGTCCTTCGTTCCATGTTGCACTTTCAAGAAGATACCTGTTTTGTGGATAATGTACATCTTGTGCCTGATATTCCGCATAAGCCTTTATCTGTTCCAAATCCAGATTCAGATTATCGCATGGAGTATTTATTTCTTCTATAGCCTTTACGTTATCTCCTAAGCAGTTTTTTATGTTCAACCATGTTGGATGTGCGGTGTCAATAAGTATATCAAAGGATTTTGTGTAAGAATCAGGACGTTCTCCTTTTTCAGCATAAGCACGTCCACCATCAGTCAAAGCCAAGCAACTGTCATCGCCTTCTATGGCATTGAAACTCTGCAATGTTGCTATTGCTGTACGCAAGATTGCTTGTTCCGCTTTGTCGTTGACTACATCAAGACCAAGAATTGTTCCTATTCTTTCAAAGGAAGCTGTTTCATCAACCAGCAAGATGCCAACGATACCCTTTTCTATTGCAGTAATCTTGGCAGGGCGTTGAGTCTTGCCCGTGTAAGTCGCTTTAACAAACTTTATATCATAAGAAATATAGCCAAAAATTCTTTCCGAAATCTTCTTTACTGTATAGACAGCCTTTGCAATTCGGGTTCCGATTGGCTCCTGCACTTTTTTAAGAGCAACTTTCTTAGATTGTTTTTTTATCTTTTTCATCTTATGGCATCTCTTAATTGTTCAACACTTACAGTTTCCATATTTGCTATTGAAGCTGCGTAATTGTTATTACTCTCAAATTGCCGTTTGTTTCCCACGACAATTAGCAATCGTCTGGCACGAGAAAAAGCAACGTTTATACGTTCTATTTCCTTTGCGAATCCAATATTGTTCTTTGCATTGCTACGAACCGTAGAAACAATAATGATATTGCGCTCCATACCTTGAAAACGGTCAACAACATCCATTCTATAAGCACGACCTTTGTATTTTTTCTTTATTTCTCGACTTTGTGCGCTATAGAATGTTATGATTCCTATTTCTTTGTCTTCAGGTTTTGTTTGTGAATTCTGGAACTCTTTGTACCCATCAGCTTGTTCAAGTACTTTTAGAACCAAATCTATTGCTTTAAGCTCTCCTTCATTCTTATAACCAGGATTCAAAGCGGTTTCTGGAGTTTTAACATCAATCCAAACAGCATGAGTCTCTGGGTTAATGATAGGATTTATCGAGATACCATGCCAACGGCTACCCTTATTCTTCAAGTCTGGTATATCCATAGACTCAACTATACCGCATTTCAAACCGCCTGTTGCAGCCAATTCTTCCTGATAGAACTGCTTAATAGTATTCATAATTTGCTCATGCATACGATACTGGGTATCAAGAGTCGCTACAACTGTTTTACGGACTTTTGCTGCAGCTTCAAACAATCTCTTGAATTGAGATTCAGCTTTTTGTAATTTTTCTGCTAAATCTTTCTTTCCGATTTTCTCCAAAGCACTATCAATAGTGTTTTCGTCCATCATTGGAGGCAACTGTTTGTGGTCACCAATAACGATAATCTTCTTACCTAACACAAGAGGTACTGCCATTTCCAGAGGAGTTGCTTTACTGGCTTCATCCATTATCACAACATCAAAAAACATATTGTTGCGACTACACTCTCCGAATATATCAACATATGAATAGAAGAAGTCTGGCGAACCACAAATACTACATGTGGCAGCAACAAGATTGACATTACTTCTATACAATCGGCTAAATTCTGTTCGTGAATACTTGTCTTTTTCTATAAGTTCTGTTTTCCATGCACCTACAGCATCTGCATATTTCGGGTCATTTGAAACTTTATTTACAATGCGGTCAATCCACATCTTTGATGCATTATCTGCTGTATCAAGAACTAAATCATCTCTGACAGAATACTTATCTCTACCTTCTGTCCAACTCCGTATTATAGGTAAAGAAAAACGCCGTCCTTCTGGTTCCAGTTTTTCTGGCTTGCCAATTCGTACAGGTCTTATGCCGGCTTGTCCTTGTAGACGTTCAAGAGCATTGTCAACCGCAAGATTTGTTTGAGAAGTCAACAAAATCCTACAATCTGGATTTCTTCGAATTTCTTGCCAAATAATCTCTGCAATTACTGTTGTTTTACCTGTTCCTGGAGGCCCTTGAATTAGTGCCAGATCTTTTGCAAGAACAGACTTTGTCACTGCTTCAAGTTGCCTTTCGTTTAGATTCCCAATTTTATGAGAACGGATATCTTCTTTGGCTTCCTCTATGTTGACAACAGTTTCAGCTGCATATTTCGGGTCAAAAATGAAATTTGGTAAATTGGGATTTATCGGGCTTTGATTGTATTTGTTAGCAGGCTTTAATATACGATTCATAGCAACGCTTTGACGCATTAATTCCATCGTTTCACCCATTGCAGGGAACTGTATGTAATCTCCTGCTGAAATGCGTAATTCATTGCTCCGCATAGTTTCCATCATTTCATTGTCAACATCTATTATTGCATAATCTCGACATCTGCGAATACAAGAACCTAAATTGTAACTATTGCTTTTCAAGTATGCCTGTCTCTTCCGTTTAACGATAGTGGCTTTTGAGTAGCGACTGAAATTCAATTCTTCCTCATCAACATCACTTAATTTATCGTATTCTTTTCCATTAATGTAATTAACATTTTCATTACGGAAGTCCGATTGTAATTTACGCTCTAATTCCTGTAAAAGCGAAGGATCTTCTGACAACGACCAATTTGTAACACCCTTATTGTTGCCATCATCATAAATTATTTTAATGCCATGTATTGAAGCCAACGATTCTTGAAGAATTCTTTCTATCTCATCACGCTCATCAATATCTTCAAATGCGAACTCAAACGTCAATTGTTTCGCATCACGACTAAGTTTATTCTCTGTGAATTTACCTCTTTTATCAGACAAAGCAGCATTGACTCTTTCAAACACACTGCGTCTGTATTCTTCATCCTCACAAAGAAAATCTATTTTAGCAGTAGGACTGTATTCTGGTGCAGTAGCATTAATGGAAGAATCCAGTTGTTCAAAGAAAGTATCTTTTGTTATATTATAGTCCTCTTTCGACTTAGGAGAGAAGATAACACAAGAACGAGGTATATCAATTACGATGGAAGGATTTCCATAATAATTGAGCTTTAACTCTTGTAATACATTTTTGTTAATCTGTGGTGCAAAAGCGTAAAAGAACGTGCTCTTTACATATTGGTCTGGATAACGTTTACGAACCTCATTAAATAACCGACCGACAGTTCGAAGCTCGTGACAGTCATTGATAATCCAAGAATATGCGTTATTTTTTATTGTTGCTCCTTCAATTTGAATATCTGTATCTATTTGGTTGGGAACAATATTCACCATACAACTTGAGAATTTCATGTTGCAGAATATTTCCAAATTTACATCTAGAGGCCGTTTTGACGAAACCACAAAATGCTTTCCGTGTGGTTTTATCTGAACTTGTTCTGGAAGATATCCTTTCAACATCTCAATGTCAACTGAATCTTCTGTAGGCAAAAGTGGCATAACTATCTTTGTCGTGTTTACCACTGTAGCAATCCCATGATAATGAGTATCAACAATTTTGTTTAAAATTTCAGCAGATTTATCATTATCCAAATGGAACTCGCCATTTTCATCTTTCTCTATAACTTCACCGAAATTCACAAGTTCCTTGTCAATTAATGCAACTATCTCATTCAATTCATCCTGGTCTGAAACAATGGCGATTGATCCGCTTACAGTATTCATAGGAGTTGCTTCAGCGGAATAGCAATAATCTCTGCCTATTGTTTTGATGTTGTCTATTGTATCATCCGATATTGTCTGGTAACTATCGAAAGATATTAAACATTCTCCGTCCTCAATGCAGATTTGGGCCTTCTATTCGCACTTCCCATTTAACTCCTCAAATATGGCATTCTTTAGGTTTTGCGCATAGCTCTCCATGTCAAAGTCCAATCGTAGCGAACCGTTTTTTTGCTTGCTGACCGACTGAACTCTGATAAGGTCACGTTTATTCTCAAGAATGGCATTTAGACCATCAAGATAAGCTTGCCACATCTCCTTTATTTGAATTTCAATTGGAGGAATCGGCAATGAAAGACATTGCTTATAGAAATCGATGATTTGATGATTGTTTATAACCCAATATGTTCCAGCTCCATTGATTAACTTGAATGAATTTTCATAATAATCAACAAATCTTATTTCGCACTTCCTTGCGACATATTGATTATCTTCTTCAGGAAGTACCATGTTCTTTTGAGTAAAATGAGGGAAGCGAAGAGTACATTCGTCTTGTGACAATTGGGCTGTCACACAAATATCAACGCCTTCTATTTTTATGGCAATTTCATCTATAATTTTATTGCGCCCTTTGTGTTGACGGTGAATAAAACTGCATATATGTACTCCAGATAAATTAGAAACAATTTCATCAAATGTTATTGCGCCTAACTTGTTTTGTTTTTCGGCATCATCATTAGTGAATCTTACAAACAAAGGAAGAGCTTCACTATCTTCAACGTTGCTGTAAATGTTTGATGTGCCTTGTCTTAAATCTAATTCTGCCATAAGATTAAAAGATTATTGTAGATATACTATACTAACATTTCTATCAAATATGTCAAGTTGCGCACGGACAATCTTATCATCTTCTATCATCAACGCAACTCCATAATTCTCAAACGATGCAGCTTCCAATGGCGCACCCATTGCCAATGCGTTTTCATCAAGACCATAGCCTCGTAATTCTACGACATTTCCATCCACATTGATAATCTTCATCCGTTTGGGGGCCATTTGTACATTGTTTTGCTACAGCGGATGCATCCCGTCCATATTGTATATCGAAACTGTGTAACCTTCACCGCCCTGAATATTCTTTTCAATCACAAGACGGCGGTTACATCCATAATTATGCCCAGAAACATTCTGTCCGTTCTGAAAACGTATATGGTCAGAAGAATCAAAACTGATACTTCCTTGAGGTGGATTATTATTTCCTGTTAATATATGTTTTAGCAATAATTCCATATTCTTGTTAGTTTAAGTTTTATTCTCTTACCAAGAGACGGACGAACTGTCCTATCTTATTGATATATAGTTGTGTTTAGCTATTATAAGAATAACTTTCGCAAAACATCCGGTATTCTTTGCAAAACAAAAACTTAGAAATCGGCAAGATTTCTTGTGTTTTATGACCTGAAAGTCATTATTTTGCGTAACTTTGCATTATAATATCCGTCTCTTGGTAAGCGTTGGACTAATTCGCAAAACATCTACTATTTCACAGCAAATCCAATATTTTCTTATTGGCTTTGTCCACAACAGTGGTATCCAGCAATGCAAGGTAAATCTGCGTAGTGTTCTCAGAATCATGTCCCATGCCTTCACTGATGACAGAGATAGGCACATTACGGCTCTTGGCAATACTTGCCCACGAATGCCGACCGACATACATCGTTAAGGGTATTGGCAAATCCAACTTCTTTCCGATTTTCTTCAACAGATGGTTTACCCGATGAAGCTCGTTGGCGTATTGTTTCCGATAATCTTCATCATGTTTTGTAATGATAGGCAAGAGGTATTCAGTTTCATTTATCGGATATTTGTCAAGAATCTCTTGCATACACCTTTCCCATTTAATGAACAACTGCTGCCCCGTTTTCCGTCTGCGATAGGAAAGAGTGCCATTCTGCAAGTCCTTCTTTCTCAGATAAGCCATATCGATGAACGACATTCCCCTTGTATAGAAACAGAACAGGAACATATCACGGGCATAGTCAAGACTTGGTTTCAATGACAAGTCAAGTCCTTTGATACGCCTGATGTCATTGAGCGACAAGGCTCGTTTCATGGTTTTCTCCACTCCCGTATAGACGGACTTGAACGGATGCCGTTGCTCGGTCAATCCGTCTTCCACCGCACGGTTATAGACTGCTTTCAGAACACGCATATAGAATGATATGGTGTTGGGCGTATTTCCCCTGCCTTTCAAATAAGCCTCGTATTCCGCAAACAAATCCGCATTAAGTTGGTCAAACAAGACATCACTGTCATTCATAAAACCGCTGAAACTTCTGAGTGCGGCTGTATAGGTTTCTGAGGTGCGTATCTTCCCCAAACGTTTCAGTCTCGCTACCTGTTTACCGATGTAAGCGTTGAATGACGGTTCTTGTCTGTTGTCATAAAAGCGCATGACTATATCATCCGTTACAAATGTGCCGGACTGGGATAACGTGTGTATGATTTTGTTCAGTCTCTCCTTGTCCCACTTGATGCGTGAACCGATTGAAAGCAGATAATTGTTCCGCTCTTGTCCTGTTGATAGATGATGCAAGACAACCGTTTCGGAATGGGACTGCCATTCCGAAACGAAAAGTTTATACTCGGTGTTTATCTGTCTGACCACACGGTTGTGGATGACCTGATAATAGAGTGTACCCTCCTTGCCGTTCACGGTGGATGAGCGAAACTTGACCTTTACCGATGCCATATCAGTCGGATTTGGATTGCTCCCACTTAGCCCGCATTTCTCTTGAAAGCTCTACAATCTCCCGGCTCAACTTCACAAGGTTAATGGTACAACTCTCCAACTTGTAGAGCAACGCCATTGCCTTTTTCTCCGAAAAATGGCAGCGCAGCTCTTTGACTATCTGATTGTAGTTCGTACCAATGCCACAGAACTGGGCGTGAAAGTCCGACAGCTTAGTCGTGTAGTCCACCATCGTCTTGTCCACTTTCAGTACCTTGAACTTTTGCCCGAAGAAGTGCGCCTTGAGAAAGACGGCTTTCGCGTACACCTCTGATTCCTCGTACATCGTGAGGAACTTGTTCCATTCCTCATCATCGAAGCGCACCATCACGCAGTGCGTCTTCGGATTCAACTTGGGATTTCTCCCGTATTTACTGTTCTTTCCCATTTTCTTATATTTTCTATTTAATGATTCATTCATAGTCTAATCTCTGATTAAGAAAGATTGAAATTATCCGACTGCGGAGGATAATTCTGCCCACGGCGGTGCAAGGATTTTCAGTTACTTAGAATTATTCGGGTAACTGAAAATATATCTTGCTGTGTCTTTGAGGACACAAAAATCCTCCGCTTGTCGGATTGGTTTGTGAGTATAATAACTCATTTGGAATATCGGTCAAGCCGATGGAGTGCATCCACCGGTTTGACCGGTTCTACCGTAATCCGCTCAGAGTTTGCGCCACTGCTCGATATCCTCCCGGTAGGTTTCA